>DATFCF010000068.1:0-2143 GCA_035253445.1 Mycobacterium sp. | reverse complement strand
GGTGGTATAGGCCAACCCGTCCAGCCAAGCGGTGAACGCCTCAACTTGGGCGGGAAAGTCGATCAATCCCAGCGCGGCGCGGATCTCGTCTTGATGTTCGAAGCGCGTGCTGCGCCGCTGGGTATAGCGGCTCAGCTGGTCGATCGTGTCGATGTCCAACTGCTTGGCCAGATAGATCACGACCTCATCGGGCACGTCCAGCGGATCGTGCAGGAACATCCCGACGAAACGCACGGTAGTCAATTGCAGGGCGAACCCGAGCCGATGGTGATCACCTCGGCGATGCCTGACCAGGGCCTTGCCGGCGTCGTCCAGAAAGAACCACCGGTCCAGTTCCGCCGGCGAGGGCGCCTCCGTGTAACGGCCATAAGCCGCCACCTCACGGTCGGACAGGAACTCGACAGGCACGCCGGAACGGTAGGCCCCCTTACCAAGCGGCAACACCAAAGATGTTGATGTCCCTGGCGTGACGGTCGCGGGTCGATGAAACTGAGGGGGCGTCGCTCGCTGACGTCGTTGTGTCTTGGTGCCGGTTGAGCCCGCACCAAAGATTGATGCTGGAGCCCGTCCCGGTTGGGTAGTCCGGGTTGCCGCCTTACTAGAGCGCGAGTCTCAGACTCTTGATGTTCATGCGGGTTCTGCGAGCGATGCGCCTATTGGCCGTTCGGAAGGGGGCTCATGATGAAGATTATTTACGAGCGGGTGGCTGCGATCGATGTGGGCAAGAAGGTCATCGCGGTGGCGGTGCGCACCCCGGGCGAGCGAGTTGGACGGCGTCGTCAGCAGGTGCGTAAGTACAACACTTTCCACCAGACGTTGGCCGAGATGGTGGCCTGGCTGATCTGTGAGGGTGTCACGCACGTGACCATGGAAGCCACCGGGATCTATTGGAAGCCGATCTTTCACGCTTTGTGTGAAGCTGAGCAGCCGCTGGAGGTGTTGTTGGTCAACGCCGGTCATGTCAAGAATGTCCCCGGGCGCAAAAGCGATGCCCTCGACGCGGTGTGGTTGGCCGAGTTGACCGAGTGCGGGCTGTTGCGGGGCAGCTTCATCCCCCCGCCGCAAATCGCCGCGATCCGAGAATTGACCCGCTATCGCAAAAAGCTCATCGAGGCGCGCACCAGTGAGCTGCAGCGCCTCGCGAAGGTCCTCGAAGACAGCGGGATCAAGATTGACTCGGTGGCTTCGGCGCTGACCACACTCTCGGCCCGGGACATGATCGAGGCACTGATCGCCGGGCAACGCGACCCCGTTGTGCTGGCGGATCTCGCTCGTGGGGTGATGCGCAAGAAGATCCCCGCGCTGACGATGGCCTGCGCAGGTCGATTCAGCGACCAACACGCGTTGATGTGCACCCTGCATCTGGAACACATCGATCACCTCGCCAACATGATCACCCGGCTAGACACCCGCATCGACGAGGCCACCGTGCCCTTCGCCCAGCAGACCGAACTACTCGCCACGATTCCGGGAATCGGCAAGCGCGCCGCTCAGGTCATCATCTCGGAAATTGGGGTCGACATGTCGCGGTTCCCCACCGCAGCCCACCTGGCCTCATGGGCCGGGTTGTGCCCGGGCAACAACGAATCCGCTGGGCGCCACCGTTCGGGCAAAACCCGCAAGGGCAACACCGAACTGTGCCAAATCCTCACCGAGTGCGCCTGGTCGGCCGGGCGCACCAGCACCTATGTCGGTGCCCAGTTCCGCCGTTTCCACCGCCGATTCGGCAAAAAAGGTGGCCCAAAGGCCGCTATCGCCACCGCGCACACCCTGATCGTGATCATCTGGCATGTACTCGCCGAGACCACCGCCTACCGCGACCTCGGCTCCGACTACTTCACCCGCCGCATTGACCACCCCGACACCCGCAAACGCCAGCTCATCCGCGAACTCGAAGCCCTCGGGCACAAAGTCACCATCGAACCCGCCGTCGCGTAACCACTCACCAAATACTGATCACCGACCGGCCCAGTCTGGGTGTGCCGGGTCACCGACCCCTGGGTCCAGAACCCGCCTAGTCACCGTAGTTACGTCTCAGACACCGTTCCGGTTAGGGAGTTGTTTCCGCGCCGGATCTGTTTGCGGGTGACGGCTAAATCCCACGTCGGCATGGTGCTGGGTGAGCATGCCTATGAGCGGGGGG
>DATFCF010000067.1:0-2948 GCA_035253445.1 Mycobacterium sp. | reverse complement strand
CGAACACCGCACGCTCGGAAGCGATGAGGAAGTCGCAGCCCAGCGCCATCTCCAGGCCACCGGTGAACGTCGCGCCGTTGATCGCCGCGACGATCGGCGTGCGCATCTTCCCGGTCGCGGCGATGCAACTCTGCGACCGGAACTCCTCGAAGTACTTCAGGCCGTCGCGTTGGGCTTCCTTGAGGTCCACGCCCGCGCAGAATGCCGGGTCGGCACCGGTGAGCACCACCGCGTGCACGGCCTTGTCGGCGTCGGCCTCCGTCAACGCCTCATACGCCGCCCTGATCAGGTCGCGGCTCAACGCATTCCGCGCGCCGGGGCGGTTGAGCGTCAGCACCCGAACCGTGCCGTGATCGGCTATCAGCACCAAAGATTCGGTCATACCGGCAGCTAGCGCACGAACTGGTTGGCGGTGTTCGCCAGATCCAGCACGGGCTGTGGCAGCGCGCCAAGCGCGAACGTGATTGCCGCGGTGATCGTGACGACCGCGGTGCTGAGCACGCTGGGCACCACCACCACCGGTGCGTCGTCGGGTGGCTCGGTGAAGAACATCAACACGATGACCCGCACGTAGAAGTACGCGGCGATCGCGCTGGCGATGACACCGACAATCACCAGCGGAATGGCGCCGCCCTCACCCGCGGCCTTGAACACTGCGAACTTGCTGACGAAGCCACTGGTCAGCGGAATGCCGGCGAAGGCAAGCAAAAACAGCGAAAACACCACGCCCACAATGGGATAGCGCCGACCAAGACCGGCCCACCTGGACATCGCGGTGTCCTCCTCGCCGAGCGCGTTGCGGACCAGGCCCACCACCGCGAACGCGCCGACGGTGCTGAAGCCGTACGCGAACAGATAGAACAGCGTCGACGACAGCCCTGCCTCGTTCTCGGCGATGACGCCGGTGAGGATGAACCCGGTGTGCGCCACAGCCGAATACGCCAGCATTCTCTTCACATCGGTCTGCGTCACCGCGGTGACCGTGCCGACCACCATGGTCAGGATCGCGATCGCCCACAGCACCGGGCGCCAGTCGTCGCGCAGTTCCGGCAGCGCGACGTAGAAGACACGCAGCATCGCGCCGAACGCGGCGATCTTGGTGGCGGCAGCCATGAACGCGGTGATCGGTGTCGGCGCGCCCTGGTACACATCTGGAATCCAGGAGTGGAACGGCACCGCCCCGATCTTGAACAGCACGCCCACCAGCAGCAGGCCCGTCCCGATCAGTGCCAGCGAGGTCTTATCGGACCCTCCCGCGACGGCGTCGGCGATCCCAGTGAGGCTCAGCGTGCCCGCGTAGCCGTACAGCAGCGCCACGCCATACAGGAAGAACGCCGACGAAAACGCGCCGAGCAGAAAGTATTTCAGCGCGGCCTCCTGCGACAGCAGGCGGCGCCGGCGAGCCAGCCCGCAGAGCAGGTACAGCGGAAGTGACAGCACCTCGAGCGCGATGAACATGGTCAGCAGATCGTCGGCGGCCGGAAACAACAGCATGCCGCCGACGGCGAACATCGTCAGCGGAAACACCTCGGTCTGCGCGACGCCGGCCTTGGTGGCCAGTTGCTCGGCGACGCTGCCCGCGATTGCGGACGCTTGCGGGGTGAACGCATCCAACCCGCCGCCGCTCTCTTCAGACTCCGCCGGGATGCGGCGCTCGGCGATGAGCAGGACGCCGAGCACCCCGACGACCAGGATGGTGCCCTGCAGGAACAGCGCAGGAGCGTCGACGGCGACGGCGCCCAATACCGCTGTGCGCCCGGCTTCTCCGTGCAGATCTCGGGCGAGCACGACCACCGCGACGAGGGCGGCGATCAGCCCACCGAGGCTGAGCACGAGCTGAGCGGCATACCGCTGCTGGCGGGGCAAAAACGCCTCGACGAGGACACCGAGAATGGCCATCGCGAAGATGATCAGCATCGGGGAGAGCAGGCCGTATTCGACGCTGGGGGTGGGCAGCCCAAGAGTTTCCGTCATGGTGTCTGCCCTTCCGCGATCCTGGGTGCCGGGTCAGGCTGATCGATCGTGGTCAGCGTGTGGGTGACCGCCGGGTTGATCACGTCGAGCGCCGGTTTGGGGTAGACGCCCAGCACAAGTAGCAGCGCGATTAGCGGTGCGACGACGACGATCTCGCGGGGCAGCAGGTCTCGAAGCCGGTCGTTGCCGTCTCTGACCGGCCCGGTCATCATGCGCTGGTACATCCACAGGATGTAAATTGCCGAAAGCACCAGCGCGGTCGCCGCGAACACCGCCAACGCCGGGTAACGCGTGAACGTGCCGATGAGGACCAGGAACTCGCTGATGAACGGCGCCAGACCGGGCAGCGACAGCGTCGCCAAACCGGCCACCAGGAACGTGCCGGCCAGCACCGGCGCCACCTTCTGCACGCCGCCGTACGCGTCGATCAAGCGGGTGCCTCTGCGCGACACCAGGAATCCGGCGATCAGGAACAGCGCTGCCGTCGACAGGCCGTGGTTCACCATGTACAGCGTCGAACCGGATTGACCCTGGCTGGTCATCACGAAGATGCCCAAGATGATGAATCCGAAATGGGATATCGACGTGTAGGCGATCAACCGCATCACATCGGTCTGCCCGATGGCCACGATCGCCCCGTACACGATGCCGATCACCGCCAGCGTGACGATGATGGGCTGGAAATACCTTGAGGAGTCAGGGAACAACTGAAGGCAATAGCGCAGCATGCCGAATGTGCCGACCTTGTCCATGATCGCCATCATCAGAACCGCGCTGGCCGGGGTGGCCTCGACGGCAGCGTCGGGCAGCCAGCGGTGGAAGGGCCACAGGGGTGCCTTGACCGCGAACGCGAACATGAACCCGCCGAACAGCAGGTGCATCACGACCGGGTTGACGACGAAGTCACCGCTCGCCACCGCCGCGACGATGGCACGGAAATCGAAGGTGCCTGCCGCGAACGCATCGCTGTTGGC
>DATFCF010000066.1:0-2752 GCA_035253445.1 Mycobacterium sp. | reverse complement strand
GCTTCGCGGGCTCGCTGTCGGGATTCCTCAATCCGTCCAACACCTACACAAACGGCGCGATCACCGCGGGGCTGGCGCAGTACGGAGGCGTGGACACCCGCAACATGTGGGGATTGCCACAGCTGGGCCGGTGGAAGTGGCACGACCCGGATGTGCACGTTCAGCTGTTGGTGGACAGCAACACCCGGCTGTGGGTGTTCAGCCCCTCGACGCTGACGTGCAGCGACCCTGCCGCGATGATCGGCTACTGCGATCAGGCGCAGGGCAGCAACCGTACGTTCTATCAGCACTATCGCTCGGTCGGGGGCCGTAACGGGCACTTCGACTTCCCGGACGGAGTCCAGCACGACTGGGGAGCCTGGAGTGGCCAGCTAGCGGCGATGTCCGGCGAACTCATCGCCACGCTCAAATGACGAACAACCCATTTGAAACAAACCGAGAGGAGGAGGATCGCGCGTGGGCATTGGTATTCAGGTTGAGGGGCTGACGAAGTCCTTCGGGCCCCAGCGAATTTGGGAAGACGTCACCCTTGATGTGCCGGAGGGTGAGGTCAGTGTTTTGCTGGGCCCCTCGGGTACGGGCAAGTCGGTGTTCTTGAAGTCGCTGATTGGGCTGCTGCGTCCGGAGCGCGGCAAGATCATCGTCGACGGTACGAACATCATCGAGTGCTCGGCCAAGGAGCTCTACGAGATCCGCACGCTGTTCGGGGTGATGTTCCAGGACGGCGCGTTGTTCGGTTCGATGAGCCTGTATGACAACACCGCGTTCCCGCTTCGTGAGCACACGAAGAAGAAGGAATCCGAGATCCGCAATATCGTGATGGAGAAGCTTGACCTCGTCGGGTTGGGTGGTGATGAGAACAAGTTTCCCGGTGAGATCTCCGGTGGTATGCGCAAGCGTGCCGGGCTGGCGCGTTCGCTGGTGCTGGATCCGCAGATCATCTTGTGCGATGAGCCGGACTCGGGTCTGGATCCGGTGCGTACCGCTTACCTGTCGCAGTTGCTGATCGATATCAACGCGCAGATCGACTGCACGATCCTGATCGTCACGCACAACATCAACATTGCTCGCACGGTGCCCGACAACATCGGCATGTTGTTCCGTAAGCATTTGGTGATGTTCGGTCCGCGTGAAGTGCTGCTGACCAGTGATGAGCCGGTGGTGCGGCAGTTCCTCAACGGTCGTCGTGTCGGGCCGATCGGGATGTCGGAGGAAAAGGACGAGGCGACGATGGCCGAGGAGCAGGCCATGGTCGACGCCGGGCATCACGATGGTGGTGTCGAGGAGATCGAGGGGGTGCCGCCGCAGATCATCGCTACCCCGGGTCTGCCGGAGCGCCAGGGCGTCGCGCGTCGTCAGGCGCGGGTGCGTGAGATTCTGCACACGTTGCCGCCGGCCGCGCAGGAGGCGATTCGCGACGATCTCGAGGGCACCCACAAGTACGCCTCGCACACGATTCCCGACGCGGAGACCGCGCGACACCGGGTGGACGACGACACCGATACCGCCTCCATTCCGGTGACCCGGGAGAGGTAAGCCGTCTTGAACGTCGAGAAATCGACGTTCTGCCGGATCTGCGAGCCGCTGTGCGGCATGGTCGCAACCGTCGACGACGGTCGGCTCGTCGCGCTGCGCCCCGATAAGGCCCACCCGCTTTCGGCGGGGTTTGCCTGCCAAAAAGGCATCGCCTTCACCGAGGTCGTCAACGACCCTGATCGCGTCACGACCCCGCTGCGCCGGACCGCCGACGGCTTCGAGCCTGTCAGCTGGGACGAGGCGATGACCGACATCGCCGGCCGGTTGGCCGGCATTCATCGCAAGCACGGATCGGGTGCGATCGGTTGGTACTACGGCAACCCGGGCGCGTTCAGCTACTCGCACACCCTGAGCCTGTCGATGTTCATGGCCGGGTTCGGTCCGCGCCTTCACGTGTTCACCGCCGGCTCCCAGGACGTCAACAACCGCTTCGTGGCCAGCCAGCTGCTCTACGGCTCGCCGCTGGCGCTGCCGATCCCCGACGTGTTGCGCACCGACTTGCTCGTCGTCATCGGCGCGAACCCGGTTGTCTCCCATGGCAGCGTGCTCACCGTGCCGCGGATCAAGGACCGCATGCACGACATCGTCAAGCGCGGCGGAAGGGTGCTGGTCATCGATCCCCGCAAGACCGAAACCGCCGCCCAGTTCGAGTGGCTGGGCATCATTCCTGACGGCGACGCCTTTCTCCTGCTGTCGCTACTGCATGTGCTGTTCGGCGAGAACCTCGTTGACCGGGCCCGGCTGGCCCGCCAGGCCGACGGCGGCGTCTGGCTTGAGCAGCTGGCACGGCCGTTCAGCCCCGAGGCCACCGAGCCGCACACCGGCATCGATCCTGGCACCGTGTGGTCGCTGGCCCGCGACCTGGCCCGCACCCCGCGCGCAGCGGTGTACGGCCGCGTCGGTACCAGCACCGGCCAAAGCGGCACGCTCACAACATATTTGCTCGATGCGGTCAACCTGGTGGCGGGCAACCTCGATGCGCCCGGTGGCTGCATGTTCGGCCGGTTCGGTTTCCCGGGGGAGCGGTGGGCCATGAAGGGTCTCGGCGCGCTACTGCGGACGATCTATACGCGTAGGCGGTCTCGAATCGGCGGTTTCCCGTCGGTGCTGATGTCGGAGCCCGCCGGGCTGATGGCCAAGGAGATCACGACGCCTGGACGCGGACAGGTGCGGGCGCTGCTCGTCAGCGCAGGCAACCCCGTGCTTTCGGTGCCCA
>DATFCF010000065.1:0-2484 GCA_035253445.1 Mycobacterium sp. | reverse complement strand
TCCGCGCCACTCCAGTGCCATGCGCGTTTCTAGTCGCGGATCAGCCGCTTCATACCAATTCGGATCGTGCGCGACCCCCAGTTCCATTCCGCTGTTGTCGTCGACAAACACGTTGGCCCGAAGGTTCGACACCAGTGGCTGCGCGGACTCTTGCCAGTCCAGGGAAATCCGAGCGGGCAGCGTCAGCACGAATCCGTCGGCCGTCCCCCTCTCTGCCAACGTGAGTGAGACAGTTCGACCCTGAAGTTTACTGAGCAGGGCGAGACAGGATCCCACGATGACCGCGACCGCGATAACGTCCCTCGGCGAGGTGACCGAGGTGCCCGAGAAGGCCAGGCGACGGACGTACACCGTCGATTACAAGCTGAAGATCGTGAAGGAGGCCGACGCCTGCAAGGGCACCGGCGACATCGGCGCGCTGCTGCGGCGTGAGGGGTTGTACTCGTCGCAGCTGACGATGTGGCGCCAGTCCCGTGACCGCGGCGAGTTGGTCCCCGGGGCCAAGGCGAAGAAGCGGGGGCCGAAAGCGACGGCGGCCGATCCGCGCGACAAGCAGATCGCCGACATGGAACGCCAGATCGCCAAGCTGACGGTCCGGGCCGAGCGGGCCGAGGCTATCGCGGAGATTCAAAAAAAAGTGGCCGCGCTGCTGGGGCGTTCGGGAGTGTCAGCCGAACTGTGTAACTGGCAGCTCGAGGCGGACTCGGTTCATGGATGCTATGCCGGAATCCTGTCTTTGAAAAATACTGAGAATTGGCCGAGCACCGCGCTCCAGTCGCGGATGGAGCGCTCCCACTTCTTCTCCATCTTGGAGAGCGCGAGGTACAGGAGCTTGTAGACGGCCTCGTCCGTCGGGAAATGGCCTCGGTACTGGAGGAGCTTGCGCAACGTGCTGTTGAGCGACTCGATCGCGTTGGTCGTGTAGATGACCCGCCGCACGTCAGGTGGGAAGTCGAGGAACGGCACCACGCGCTCCCAGTTCGTGCGCCAGGAGGCGGCGATCATCGGATACCTCCGAGCCCACTTCTGCTCGAAGCCGTCCAGGGCGACCTGCGCCTCCTCCCGCGAGGTGGCGGTGTAGACCGGCCGGAGCTCCTTGGCCACGGCCTTGCGGTCCTTGTAGCTCACGAAGCGCAGCGAGTTCCGGATCATGTGGACGATGCAGGTCTGGACCACGGCCAGCGGGAACACCGCTTCGATGGCCTCGGGGAATCCCTTGAGCCCGTCGCAGCACGCGATCAGGATGTCGCGCAGGCCCCGGGTCTTGAGCTCGTTGACCACCTTGAGCCAGAACTTCGCCCCCTCGTTCTGCTCGATCCACAGCCCCAGCACTTCCTTGGCGCCGGTCAGGGTCACCGCCAGAGCGATGTAGACGGACTTGTTCCGGACCACGCCCTGGTCACGCACCTTCACCACCAGCGCGTCCAGGTACACGATCGGGTAGACCGCATCCAGCGGCCGGTTCTGCCAGGCCGCCACGTCCTCGACGACGGCCGACGTCACCTTCGAGATCAGGTCCGGCGAGACCTCTACCCCGTACACGTCCTCCAGGTGGCCCTGGATGTCCCGGACGGTCATGCCACGGGCGTACATGCCCAGGATCTTCTCGTCGAACCCAGTGAACCGAGTCTGGCGCTTGCGGACCAGCTGGGGCTCGAAGGTCCCGTCCCGATCTCGCGGCACCTCGATTTCCACGGGCCCTTGCTCCGTCTTCAGGGTCTTGGGGGTGGTCCCGTTCCGGGCGTTCGGTAGGCTGCGACCCTTCGGGTCGTGCTTCTCGTACCCGAGGTGCTCGGTCATCTCGGAGTGCAGGGCCCGCTCGACGAGCCTGGCCGTCAGTTGCTTGAGGATGCCCTCCTTGCCCGTCAGGTCCTCAGGCTTCGTGTAGTTCGCTAGCAACTGGTCCAGCAGCTCGTCGGAAAATGGGGATGCGCTCTTTGGTGCCACGGTCATCGGGGTCTCCTTGGTTCAGGAGCCCACCCCGAGACTGCCACTTACACAAATTTTCTGACACCCCCCGAACCAGTGATTGTTCAGGCACTCGTTGCGGAACCTCCCGTTGAAGGTCTCGACGTAGCAGTTCTCGACCGGCTTTCCGGGTCGGATGAAGTGGATGGTCACGCTCGCGGCATAGGCCCACGCGTCGAGGGTCTTCCCTGCGAACTCCGGGCCGTTGTCGCGGACGATGACCGATGGTCGAGCTCGCGCTGCGAGCACGCGCTCAAGCACACGTACAACCCGTGCACCGCCGATCGACGTGTCGACCTCGATGGCCAGGCATTCCCTGGTGAGGTCGTCGACGATGTTGCAGGTGCGGAATCGGCGGCCGCTCGCGAGCGTGTCGAGGGTGAAGTCCATCGACCACCGCTCGTTCGCTCGGCTGGGAGGTGGCAGCACCGTGCGCAGGCCGACAGCCATTCGCTGCCGCTTTCTCCGTCGGACAGCCAGACCCTCGGCCCGGTAGATGCGATAGACGCGCTTGTG
>DATFCF010000064.1:0-5151 GCA_035253445.1 Mycobacterium sp. | reverse complement strand
GGCATGAGCTCGGGCAACTTCCCTGCTGGTCCATACGTGGCTGGTGGAATTGGCGTTTGCAGACGACAGCGCAGCCAGCATCTGTTCCGACCGTCAACAAGGTTATGCACAAGCGGTGACTGAATCTTGAGAGTGACGTCTCCGGTCTTCGTCAAGCCCGCAGTAGCATCGGTGACGTTGAGTGAAGTCCAGTCAGTTCCATTCCACGCTTCCCAAGTCACGTTTAGAGGACTCGGGGTCACGTTCGCCTTCTCGGTGACGGTAAGGGTCAAATCCGTCAAGCCGGGATCGCTGAAGAGACTGTCGTTTGCGAGATAGAGAATGTGTTCGACTGCGGGATTACCCTGAAACAGTGGAACTGCATTCGCCGATATCGAATTGATCTGCGTCTTGTAGTCAGAGTACTTGTCCTGATCCGGCCGTCGAACGAAGAGCGAAAGCAATTGCGCTGCTGTAACTACGAGTTCTTCTTCAGTCTCAAACACAACGGGTGCGGTATCGCTATCAGTCGACACTGATGCGACCTGTGTCCTCGCTGGAACAAGCCCGTCGACAACACTTCCATCGGCTAACGAGAATGTCAGTGGCACTCGCGCCGGTTGTGGCGGCAAAAGCGAAGCGCCGATCAAGTCGAGGAACGCCAACAGGTTCTTGTTTGGGACTTGATTGAGACGCTCGATGATCAGTTCTGCGTAACGGCCGAATATTTCGACGAGCGCACGGCTCGCGCCCTGGTCCGGGTGCGATGCATCGCCTGAATAGCAATGGAAAAGCTGGAGTAGCTGCCGGACTACGTCATCGGATGTCCGCGTGTCGACTGGGGGCGCTGGCAGCATTTACTAAGCCGGACTCCTTTCGAGATAGAACGGGTAGACCAGATTGAAAACGTTGTTCGTCGCGCGGACTTGATACTCGATGGTGATCATGAGTACTTCGCCGTTAGTGCCCTCGGCTTGCACCTGCACATCGAGCACGTCGATGCGTGGTTCGAAATAGAGGAGCGCGTCCTGTACTTCCTGGGCCACGCGTCCGGCTGTCGAAGCGGAGTTGACTTCGAAGACCAGATCGTAGATACCGCAACCGAAGTCGGGACGCATCACACGTTCGCCTTTCGCCGTGCCGAGGACGATCCAGATTGACTGGCGCACGCTCTCTTCATATTCGGCAAGTTGAACCACTCCGCCCGCCGCAGCCACCGGAAATGCCCACCCGACTCCGAGAAAAGGCTTAGACATAACGTGCGTTCCTCATCCTATGAACACCGTTCCAACTGCGATGATCGTGCCGGCGGGTAGGTCCGCCGGATCGTTGCACGTCATCGCGATGTCTCCGTTTCGCGCGGCCATCTTGCCGTTGATCAGCACCGTTAGACTTCCACTCTGAATCGTCGCTTTGTTCGACGGTGGCTTCTGAAACGCATTGCCGGGTGGCGTAGGCACATGCGGAGGGCTGTTATCCGCCGTACTCCCGACTGTTGCTGCCGGCGGCGCCCGCGCCATTGCTCATCGTCAACCTCGGGGAGCCGTTTCTGATCCGCGCAGGCACCGACGGAGAAGCCGTGGAGTACGCCGACGGCTGCGCGGTCACCACGCCCACCCGGGCGTGGGAGTTCAGCTACCCAACCCCGACCCGGTCCGTGGGCGTCCACTTCAGGCCTTGGGGGCTTGCACCGTTCCTTCCGATGCCCGCGGCCGAGTTGTGCGACCGACCGGCGACGGTGGAGCAGATCTGGGGCAAGCCCGCTATCGCTGAGTTGCGACACCGACTGACCTTGGCGGACGCACCGTACGAAATGCTGATGGTGCTCGAGGAGGAACTGGTGCGACGGCTGCGGGTGATCGACGGTCTTGACCTGGTCCGCCAAATGAGCAGCGCCGTCGCGGCGACCGGCGGGACAGTGCCGATCAGCGCCATCGGTGTGGCGGCCCGCGCCAGCAGCACGTATTTGGCGAAGCGGTTCAAGGCCGTAATCGGTGTCACGCCGAAACGGCTGGCTCGCAGCTACCGCTTCACCTCCACCGTGTTGGCGCTCGACGTCGCTGCACCGATCGACTGGGGAGACGTTGCCGCTGACGCGGGCTACTTCGACCAGGCCCACTTCGTGCGCGAGTTCCGGGAGTTCACCGGGCTCACGCCGACCCGGTACGCCGAAGTCCGGCGGCGATTCCTGCGTGATCATCCCGACCACGTCCTGGACGGCTGGCCGCTCCCAGCCGATTGAATTCTTACAAGAGCGACAGTTCACGCCGCACAAGACTTGGAACTCCAAACAGAGGAGGAATCCATGGGGAACGTGGTCATGAACGCGTCGGTTTCGGTGGATGGTTTCATCGCGGCTGAGAACGACGATCCCGGTCCGATCTTCGAGTGGCTGGTCAGCGGTGACGTGCCGTTGGACGACGGTGGCGTTCTGAAGGTGTCGCAGGCGTCCTACGACTACGTCCGGCCGTACTGGGACCAGATCGCGGTGACGATCGCCGGCCGCCGCGTCTTCGACCTGACCGACGGCTGGGACGGGACACCTCCGAGCGGCGTCGACCACGCGGTCATCGTGACGCACCGGCCGGCGCCCGAGGGCTGGGCCGCAGAGGCGCCATTTCACTTCGTCGACGGCATCGAGGCGGCCGTGGCCAAGGCGCGGGAGCTTGCGGGTGACCGCATCATCGAGGTCGCTGCGGGTGAGGTCGGTGGGCAGATGCTTGCCGCGGGGCTGGTCGACGAGGTGCGCATGGACGTCGCACCCGTGGCGCTCGGGTCCGGTAAGCGCTACTTCGGCTCCGTCGACGCGCAGCACCGGCTGGAAGGCCCAGACGTAGTTGTTCAGGGCAACCGGGTGCTTCACCTGCGCTATCGGGTGCGCCGTTGACCGATCTGAGTGACGCGAAGAAGTCCGCTGCGACGGTGACACGGGATCGGGCCTCCGGCTGCGTTTGTGCATCGCTCTACACCCTTATCTGTGATGAGTCTCAAAGGTCAGATGAGCGAGATCGAGCTGCACTTCCCAATGGGTCGGCTGCACGGAGCGAAACTGGCAGCGGCGCAACGCGGTGAACTGCGACACTCGCTGCCGGTCGGCCTGATCTACGACTCTGACGGAGACGTCGTCAAGGACCCCGACGAGCAGATCCAAGCGGCCGTCGCGGACCTGTTCGCCGAGCACACCAGCGAGCAACTCGCCGAACGGCTCAACGCCGCCGGACTGCTCACCGGCAAAGGCAAGCCTTTCACCGCCGGCGGTGTCGCCCGCGTCCGCGACGCCGACAAGATCTGGGCGCCCCGCACCGTGGCCATCCAAGACGGCGAGGTCAGCGAATCCCCGCCGACGCCATCTACAACTGCAGCAGATCTACCGGAACAAGGTCGCCAGGTCGTTCCGGCTCAAGTCGGCCCAGCTCGCGGGCAGCGTCTTCCTTGGGCCGTACGCTGCTCGCCGTGACGATCACGACCGGTAGGGTGATGGCATGGCGAACGCGGTGCGCGCCATCTACCACGGTGGACTGACCGACAGCAGCCGCTGGCGGGAACTCCGAATGCGGCCGGACGACATCGTCATCAGCGTGCCGGCCAAATGCGGCACGACCTGGATGCAGATGATCTGCGCTCTGCTGATCTTCCAGACCCCGGAGCTGCCCGCGGCGCTGACCACCATCTCGCCGTGGCTCGACATGCGCCTGCGACCCATCGCGGACGTCACCCGGACATTGGACGCCCAGCAACACCGCCGATTCATCAAGACCCACACCCCACTCGACGGCTTGCCGCAGAGGCCCGGCGTGACCTACGTCGTTGTCGGACGCGATCCCCGCGACGTCGCCGTGTCGCTGGACCACCACCTGACCAACCTCGACTACCAGGTCATCCGCCGCCTCCTGGCCTCCAGCGAGGAGGCGCCTACCGGCCCGCCGACGAAGCCCGAACGTCCGGCGAGCAAGCGGGAACGCGTGCTGCGGTGGATCGATGACCCGCGGCCGGCAACGGAGAACCCGGACTCGCTGCGCAGCCTCGTCCACCACCTCGGCCAGGCGTGGGAGCGCCGCAACGAGACAGCGGTGATCCTGCTGCACCATGCCGATCTCTCCCGAGAC
This sequence comes from Mycobacterium sp., assembly GCA_035253445.1. Classification (GTDB taxonomy): domain Bacteria; phylum Actinomycetota; class Actinomycetes; order Mycobacteriales; family Mycobacteriaceae; genus Mycobacterium. The sequence continues at coordinate 1,066 of DATFCF010000064.1, read as the reverse complement.
CTCGCAGGGCAGATGCGGCGAATCGCCGACCAGCTCGGCATTCAGGTGCCGCGGACCCGGTGGCCAGCCCTGGTCGAAGCGGCCACCTTCGCCGCCATGCGGGCCAACGCCCACCACCTGGCCCCCGACGAGCGGCTCGGCCTGTTCCACAACAACAGTGCCTTCTTCCGCTCCGGCCAGCCCGGCCAATGGAGCGAAGTTCTCAACGGCGCCGACCTCGCCGCCTTCCACAGCCTGATCCGGTCGCTGGCCAGCCCGGACTTCGTCGACTGGGTCGAACACGGCACACCGGACAGCTGACCAACACGAGCCACACCCGGCCACACCTGCGCCGCGCAGCCGCGCCTCCAACTTCACCAATCCCAACAACAACCTCCGTCGGCCACCGCCCGCCGGTACAGGCACCGCAACGCCGACACCAGATGCTCGGCGGCCGACCGGCCACCGCGCGCGTTGCGCCGCACCACCACCGCCCTGCGGATCTGCTCGCGCAGCTGTTCGATCTCCGACGGGCGCGGCTCGTCGATCCGCCGGTCATCCCACACCACGACCACCCGGTCCCAGTACGTGCCGTACGCCCGCCGCGTTAGCACCGACACCGTCGCCGCGACCACCGGCACGTACTGCGCGAAGGTCGGCGCCGCCGGCCGGGCCGGCCGCACCTGCAGCAGATCGGCCGGGTCGATCCCCAATCCGTTGCAGCAGCAGCCGGGCCGCGTCCAGCTCCGGCCGGCTCACCGCTGACCGGCTCACGCCCCCGCACCGCCCCCGGTGGGGCGGGCGGCGGCCAGCAGCGCGTCCAGCACCGGCACCGGATACCCGAGCAGCACACCGGTGACCGGGTCGGCGGCCAGCAGCAGCCGGTCCCCGGCCGACAGCCGGCACCACCGCCGCACCGTCAGCGGCAGGTACAGGAAGCCGCGGTGGTCGACGCCGTTGGCGCCGTCGGCCGCGGCGCAGGCCGCGATGACGCCGCCGCGTTCCCGGATGTCCAGCTGCAGACCGGGCGTCCAGCCCAGCACCCGCAGGATGCTGCGGTCGGCGAGCCGGCCGATGCGGTCGATGG
>DATFCF010000063.1:0-2324 GCA_035253445.1 Mycobacterium sp. | reverse complement strand
AGACGATGTCGAACTCGGCCTGCTTGAACGGTGGGGCCACCTTGTTCTTCACGACCTTGGCCCGGGTCCGGTTGCCGACCGCCTCCGAGCCGTCCTTGAGCGTCTCGATCCGGCGGACGTCGATCCGCACCGAGGCGTAGAACTTCAGCGCCTTGCCACCCGTGGTGGTTTCCGGCGAGCCGAACATCACGCCGATCTTCTCGCGCAGCTGGTTGATGAAGATCGCGGTGGTGCCGGAGTTGTTCAGCGCGCCGGCGATCTTGCGCAGCGCCTGGCTCATGAGCCGGGCCTGGAGGCCGACGTGGCTGTCGCCCATCTCGCCCTCGATCTCGGCACGAGGCACCAGCGCGGCCACCGAGTCGATGACGAGGATGTCGAGCGCACCCGAGCGGACCAGCATGTCCGCGATCTCCAGCGCCTGCTCACCGGTGTCGGGCTGGGACACCAGCAGCGCGTCGGTGTCGACGCCGAGCGCCTTCGCGTACTCCGGGTCGAGCGCGTGCTCGGCATCGATGAACGCCGCGATGCCCCCACCCTTCTGTGCGGTCGCCACCGCGTGCAGCGCGACCGTCGTCTTACCGCTGGACTCCGGCCCGTAGATCTCGACGACCCGGCCGCGCGGCAGGCCGCCGACGCCGAGCGCCACATCCAGGGCGATGGAACCGGTCGGGATGACGGCGGTCTGAATGACCGGCCGCTCCCCCAGCCGCATCACCGAGCCCTTGCCGAACTGCTTGTCGATCTGCGCCAGCGCCAGATCGAGCGCCTTGTCCCGGTCAGGTCCTGCCACCATGTCCGCCACCCCTGTACTCGACTTCGCGGGCGTCTTCGCCGATGAGCTCTTGTTCACCACGGGCACCAAGGTAGGGGGTGGGTATGACAAAAATCTGCCGCCCTGCCATCGGCTGTGGATGACCAAGTCGTTGTGGACAATAGCCGAACACGTGTACGACGATCGAGTGACACGCCAGAACAAGCGTACGAAAAATGCGTTAATGCAGGCGCGAAGGCACCCGATCGGGGTACTCGTCGACCACAGCTCGCCAGATGGTAGCCGTCTCGACACCCTGAGTAATTGCCTCGTTGATCGTCAGGTCGCCCAGTTCCGCGAACGAATAATCGGCCGCGAGACTGCGCGCATACGCAGCGCCGAACGCCTGCTCAAGCCGCTCCCAGAAATCTGTCAACCGCACCCCACGAGCCTACTCAGCGCTCAGCCGAACGACATCGCGCGAGGCTGCCAGCGGTCGGCGCCGGCGAAAGCGCATAAAACAAGGTCGTAGGCCGCGAGCCAGCGAGGCCGGTGAGTGGCGGCCGGCGACGAATGTCACCGTCAAGAACACGACAGCCGATCCGAAAATCGGCATCCAAGTCAGCTTTGTGCCTCCGCGTGCTTTCGGTGCTACGGATGCGAGCGACAGGAACTTCCGGGTACCGCCCCGGCCCGTCACGACCAGGCCAGCCCGGCGCCCCCGGCCAGCCAACCGCCGCCCGATCGCGCGTCCTTGCGGCACCGGGATTGCAGGCCGGCTCACCGTACTTCGCTTTCGAGGCGTCAGCTCACCGCTGCCGCGGCGACCTTCAGGTCGTCGACCAGGCTTCGGTACGCCGTCTCACGGTCGTCGGCTCGCAGCACCGCCGACGGGTGGAACGTCGCCAGTGCCTGGATCTCGGCGACCGGGAAGTCCTCCGGGTGCTGGGCCGAGGCGGGCCACGGCATCAGCTTGCCGCGCTGCTGGGTCACCCGGAACGAAGGGCCGAGCAGCGCCTTGCCGGCCGTCGCTCCCAGGATGACCACGAGCTCGGGCTTGAGCAGCGAGAACTCGGCGACCAGCCAGGGCCGGCACGCGGTGATATGGGCCGGGCCCGGATTCTGGTGAATGCGTCGCTTCCCACGAAGCTCGAAACGGAAATGCTTGACGGCGTTCGTGATGTACACGTCGGTCGGGTCGATGCCGGCGTCGTCGACCGCCTCGCGCAGCAGACGGCCCGCCGGACCCACGAACGGGAGGCCTTGCTGATCCTCGACGTCGCCGGGCTGTTCACCGACGAACACGATCTTCGCGTGTGGGGCTCCGCGGCCGAAGACGGTCTGCGTCGCGTTCTGGTAGAGCTCGCACCCCTCACAGCCGGCCGCCGCGGCTTTGAGCTCGTCGATGCTGCTCGGATGCGGTGGTACCCACTGCTGCGCGCCGACCGGCGCCTCGGTCCCTGGCATCCCACCGTTTTACCCGAACGGGGAGGAGCCACGCACGGCGGCACTCGCCGATCGTGGCAATCGACGTCGGGCCGGTCATCGCGATGCGGCACTCGCCCATCGTGAC
>DATFCF010000062.1:0-4503 GCA_035253445.1 Mycobacterium sp. | reverse complement strand
ACCGGCAACAACACAGTCACATACACCATGCAATCCGGGGCCGGGCGAATCCTCACCGTGCGATCGGCCTCGGCCTTGGCCGCCCGATCCACCACCGCCTGCACATCCAGCCGCGCCGCGATCTCCTTGGCCGCCGCGGTGATCCGCTTATCCCCCATGCCCTCGAGTTTCGTGACATCGGCGCATAGTTCGGCATCCAACACCCGCCGATCCGCAACACCCAGACAGGCCGACTCCCGCACGATCAAGGTCGCGCGCCACTCCGACAGTGCACCGCACTCCAGCGCCGCCAGGGTATGCGGCATCTCATACACCAACGCCTTGGCGAACCCCAGATGCCGACCACCATGCGACGGCGAATCCCGCCGCGCCAACGCCACCTCACCAGCCACCCCACGACCCTGCTTCGCCCCCGGTACACCGGCCGCGGCCTCATCCGCGCGACGCTTCTCATCCAACAACGCCGCCGCCCGCGCCTGCCCCGCCGCAGCCGCCGACTTCACCCACTCCAACCAGGCAATCCGCTCAATCAACCCAGCCTCATCGACGCACAGATCCACCGCCGCCAACCGATCAAGATCGAACATACATTCGACCCTAGACCACTCCCACGACAAATCTCACGCACCGGTCCCCCGCATCGTCTACAAGGAAAGGAAAGGAAGACAGATGAACGTTCGACATGCGGTTGTCGACAGCGCGCTCGGCGAGCTCACGCTTGTCGCCGCCGATGACGCGCTGACCGGCGTGTACTTCCGGCATCACTGGTATCGGCCGGCTGCGGACACGTTCGGGCCGCGGGTCGATGCGGAAACCGACGACCTGCTCGCGAGCACACACATTCAAGTGACCGACTACCTAGCCGGTGAGCGACGCGACTTCGAGCTGCCGATCAACTTGCACGGCGACGACACCCAGCGCCGCGTGTGGGCTCTGCTGACCAGCATCCCCTACGGTGACACCGTCACCTACGGCGAACTCGCTGCCGTCCTCGCCGACGGAACCACCGCCCAAGAGGTCGGCCAAGCCGTCGGGCGCAACCCAATGAGCATCGTCGTTCCGTGCCACCGCGTGGTCGGCAAGAACGGCCAACTGACCGGCTACGCCGGCGGGCTCGAACGCAAGCAGTTCCTGCTCGAACTCGAAGAGCCGGCCGAGGTCCGGGCGGCGAGGTTGTTCTGATGGGATCGACGAAATGGCAGAAACGGGTCGATTCGGGCGACTGGGACGCAATCACCGCTGAAGTCAACGACTTCGGCGGTGCGCTGCTACCCCAGCTGCTCACCAAGGCCGAGACGGCGAAGATCCGCGACCTCTATCCGGACGACCACCTCTTCCGCTCGACCATCGACATGCGCAGATATCGGTTCGGCGAAGGTGAGTACCGGTATTTCGAGCAGCCGTATCCCGAGCCGATCGAGCAGCTCAAGCAAGCCCTGTATCCGCGGCTGCTTCCGATCGCGCGGGATTGGTGGACGAAACTCGGTCGCAAGGCGCCGTGGCCGGACACCCTCGACAAGTGGCTCGACATGTGCCACAAGGCCGGGCAGCCCAAGTCGACCGCCATTCTGCTCAGGTACGGCGAGGGCGACTGGAACGCCCTGCATCGAGATCTCTACGGGGACTTAGTCTTTCCGTTGCAGGTCGTCGTCAATCTGAGCGAGCCTGGTGTGGACCACACCGGCGGCGAGTTTCTGCTCGTCGAGCAGCGCCCGCGCGCGCAGTCGCGCGGCACCGCAACCCTGCTTCCGCATGGCCACGGATTCGTGTTCACGACGCGGGAACGACCGGTCGAGTCAGCACGCGGCTGGTCGGCGGCACCGGTCCGGCACGGCGTTTCGGCGGTCCGCTCCGGTGAGCGGTACACGCTCGGCCTGGTGTTCCACGACGCCACGTGAACGATGAAGCACTACACGCTCATCGACGGCCAGGGACGGCCGTACACATCGTCAACGCCGGGCACCTTCGGAGGACATCGACGAGCACGTATCTACGGCCGCCTGGATTGTCCGTCGGCGCAGCGCGCGATCGAACGCGGCGGCTACATCACCCAGCGCGTGTTCTTCGCCGACGAAGTCACCGCCGTCGCCGCAGGCTACCGGCCCTGTGCACGGTGCCTGCCGGACCGTTACCGGGAGTGGAAGAACGCGGAACTCACCGCCGCCGGCACATGACGATCACATTGTCGGTGAGCGTGCCGATCTGGCCGTCCGGTCCCGACGCTTCCCGCTCAACGGCTTCCACCCGAACCCGTTCCCATTCGCCTGCATCGAGCTTCAGCGAATCGACGACCTCGTCGGCGCTAGGGAACTCGTGGTGATGATGCAGCTTCGACGCCCACGGTGGTGGCCCGCCATGGTCGACGATCAGCAGGGTCCCACCCGGTGTGACGGTGTCCGCGGCAAGACGCAGCAGTCGCGGACGGTCAAACTCGACCATGGAATGCAGAAACTGCGCAGACACCAGATCGTAGGTTCCCACCGGAAAGGTATGTGGCAGGTCGTGCCGCTGGAAGTCGATGCGCTCCAACAGGTTACGTTCCCGAGCGTCGGCGCCGGCCCTGTCCAGCGCGGTCTGCGAGATGTCGACCGCCGTCACACGCCAACCGCGTTCGGCCAACCACATCGCATCACCGCCTTCACCGCAACCGAGATCCAGCGCCCGGCCCGGCGGTAGTGACTCCGCGACCTCCGCCAACCGAACGTTGACGCGTCCGCTCCACACGCGGTTGCGTTCTGCGTAATGCTCTTCCCAAACCTGTTGGGCCTCAGACTCTGACATCGTCCCTCCATCGTTGTGATGGCAGACCGTAATCGTCTGCCAGCAGACTCTGCATCACGGCGGCCGCGGCCTGCGAACCCGCCGCGATCGCGCCGGCCACCTGTGGCATATGCGCGCTCACGTCACCAGCGGCGAACACGCCCGGCACTGTGGTCCGCCACAGCGCGTCGACGTCGAGCGACTCAAGCCCCAGCGGCGTCGGCGCGGCGAACGCCGCACCCAGCTGCTCGGCCAGCCGCGACCGTTGATGCAGCGTCGTAGTGACCAACAGGCCGCTACGTGCCAACCGAGTGCCGTCGGTGAACTCGACGGCCACCAATTCGCCGTTCTGCGAGACGAGTTCGCTCACCGGACGCTCGTCGACCGCCACGCCTGCCGCGGCCAGCCGAGCGTGCTGTTCGGCACCCAGGTCCGCCGGACCATCGGTCAACAGCACGACGTCGTCACTCCAGCCCCGCAAGAGCAACACCTTGTGCACTGCCAGCTCACCGCGCGCCAACACCGCCAACGGCCTATCCCGCACTTCCCAACCGTGGCAGAACGGGCAATGAAACACCGACCCACCCCACAGCTCGGCCAGGCCCGGCAGCGAGGGCGGGCGGTACTCCATGCCCGCGGCCAGCAGCACCCGCCTCGTCGGTTCACGCCGACCGTCGGCCAGCTCCACGACGAATCCGCCGTCGGCGCGCTCACCGGAGACCACTTCACCGGTCCGCACCTCGACGCTGGGGTACGTCGCCAGTTCCTGTCTGCCCATCGCATACAGCTCGGCAGGTGGTCGGCCGTCGTGACCCAGGAGGCCGCCGATGCCGCGCGCAGCCAGGTTGCTTTGATTCCCCGCGTCGACGAGCAGGGTGCGCCGCCTTGCCCGACCGAGCACCAAACCAGCGCTCTGCCCCGCCGCACCGCCACCCACGATGACGCAATCCCACACAACGTTCATGACACGAGCTTGCAGGCCAATCTCATTCCTGCCAAGCTGGTTTGCCATGCAGGCAAAAGCCGAGGACAGCGTCGACCTCCGTGTCCGCAGGCGACTGCGTGAGCTGCGCATGCAGCACGGCCTGACGTTGGAAGATGTCGCCGGCCGGTCCAACATCGACGTCTCGACGCTGAGCCGGCTGGAATCGGGGAAGCGACGTCTGGCGCTGGATCATCTCCCCCGGCTCGCCGAGGCACTTTCGGTCACCACCGACGAATTGCTGCGAACTCCCGAAGCGGAGGATCCGCGGGTGAAGGGCAGTTCACATACCTCGCACCACGTCACCTACTGGCCGTTGACGCGCCAGGGACCCGCGGGTGGGCTGCATGCATTCAAGATCCGGGTCAGCGCCCGGCGCCGTACGCCACCAACCGAATTACCGGTGCACGAGGGCCACGACTGGATGTACGTGCTTTCCGGACAGATGCGGCTGCTCCTCGGTGAGCGCGACTTCATCATCAAACCCGGTGAGGCCGTGGAGTTCTCGACGTGGACACCGCACTGGTTCGGCGCGGTCGACGGGCCGGTCGAGGCCCTCGCGATCTTCGGACCGCACGGCGAGCGGCTGCACCTGCACGCCTGACTACAGATACGCCGTCTGATTCACCAGCCGCACCGACGCCGCCCCGTCTGGGTAGAACTCGGCGATGGACAGCGACGCGAGGTCGAGGTGCAGCCGGTACAGGATGCCTGGGCCCGCGTCGAGCGCAATCCTCAGCAGCGTCTTGATCGGCGTCACG
>DATFCF010000061.1:0-3151 GCA_035253445.1 Mycobacterium sp. | reverse complement strand
CGCCTGCTTGGCGGCGGTGATCTGTTTCCCCAGCTCGTCCAAGGTGGGAAGCGGCCTCGGATCGGTCAGTGCCAGTGAGCGGTACGTGTACAGCGCCCGTTCGACTTCAGCCAGACGGGGGTTGATCGGCCCTTCATGGTCCTCGCTTGGTGCTTCACCGAGCAGGGCGGAGGTACGGACGCCCAGGACTTTGGCCAGCTTGCGCAGGACGGGTACCGAGGGTGTCTTGCTGTCGGCTTCGATCATCTCCAGGTAGCGGACGGTGATACCGGCATGGGTGGCCAGGGAGGTGGTGCTCATCCGGCGCTTGATGCGGTACAGGCGGACAAGGGCGCCGGTGGGCATGTCGGGCATGGTGTGAACACCTCCTGGCGGGGGCTCGCGAGACGATGGTCTTAACTTGAGGGTACCGAGGGGATGAAGCACGAAGCGTCGTGGTCCTTAAATCACGTTAGCTAGATATGCAAGTTCACACTGGTAACGGGTTACCGATGAGTTGACTTGAAGCCTTCTCTTCCCAACAGTGTGAAACTGCCCTACTTTCAAGGTAACTGGTCAGGTGTCTGACGGCGTGGCGAGTTGATCTTCCCGTTGGGTTTGTCGATCATGTTGTGGTGCCTGGAGATCGATGTCCGTCCTATGAGGAGCTTGCTGCGGAGAACGTGGTGCTTCGGGGGATGGTGTCGGACTTACAGGCGATGGTGGAGGCGCTGCAGGCCGAGGTTGCCGATCTGAAGCGCCAGTTGGGGCAGAGCAGCCGGAACTCGTCGAAGCCGCCGTCGTCGGACTCGCCGTTTGTCAAGCCGGCTCCGAAGTCGCTGCGCCGTAAGAGCGGGAAGAAACCGGGAGGGCAGCCGGGGCATCCGGGGTCGACGTTGGCGCTGGTCGATGACCCGAACCAGCGGCTGCGGCACGAGCCCGGCCCGTGCACGGGCTGTGGGGCCGACCTGGCGGATGCACCCGAGGTGGGTGTGGAGCGCCGGCAGGTGTTCGACTTGCCGCCGATGACGGTGCGGGTGACCGAACATCAGCTCATCGCGCGCCGCTGTAGCTGTGGGACCACCACGTGCGGTAACGCGCCGGAGGGTGTGACCGCGCCGGTGCAGTACGGGCCGCGGATCACTGCGATCATCCTCTATCTCTACGTGGGACAGTTTCTGTCCAAGAAGCGCACCGCGGCCGCGTTGGCCGAGTTGTTTGGCACCCCGGTCTCCGAGGGCACCGTGGCGACCGTGACGAAGCGAGCCGCCGACGGGCTGGATGACTTCCTCGATCAGGTCGCCGACCGCATCGCCGAGGCCGAGGTGGCCGGGTTCGATGAGACGGGTCTGCGGGTGGCCGGCGCGCTGCACTGGGTGCACTGCGCCCGCACCGGTAAGTACACGTTGATCACCTGTCACCCCAAACGCGGCCGGGAGGGCATCGACGACGCCGGTGTCCTCGGCCGGTTCCGTGGCGTGGCGGTGCACGATGCGTGGGCGCCCTACGACAGCTACGTCGACGCCGAACACCAATTGTGCTGCGCGCACGCGCTACGCGAACTGCAAGGCGTCGCCGATACCGCAGCCGACGCCCAGTGGTGCTGGGCCACTCAGCTCGCCGACGCGCTCGTGGCGATGCAGAAGCTGGCCGCCGACGCGATCGCCGCCGCCGACACCATCCACCCCGATGCGCTCAACCAGCAGGTTCGGCTCTACCGCTCGGCCGCACAGATCGGCCTTACCTCCACCGCCACCCGCAGCGACAAGGTGATGCGCAAGCACAACGCGCTCGCCCGCAGACTGCTCGACCGGCAAGACGACTACCTCCGCTTCACCACCGACTGGCGAATACCACCCGATAACAACGGCTCTGAGCGCGACATCCGCATGATCAAACTCCGACAGAAGATCTCCGGCTGTCTGCGCACCCTCATCGGGGCCAAACAATTCTGCGCGATCCGCAGCTACCTCTCCACCGCCGCCAAGCACGGCAAGCACTCCTTCGAAGTCCTCGTCATGCTCGCCGAGGGCCGCCCCTGGCTACCCGTAACTCACTGAACAACACTCACGCGACCTGACCAGTCACCCCGATACTACCTGGACAACGATTGGTTCGGCTACGGCGACGGCATCATTCTTTACTCGATGATGCGCCGATTCAGACCACGGCGGATTGTCGAGGTAGGCTCGGGATTCTCCTCGGCAGCGATACTGGACGTCAACGACAGATTTTTCGATGGTCAGATCGATCTGACATTTATCGAGCCCCACGCGGAGAGGCTTCTCGATCTCCTTGGAGATACGGACGTCAGGCGATGTACAATTGTTCAGAAGCCGGTCCAGGAGGCATCGACTGATTGCTTCACAAGCCTCGAAAAGAACGACTTTCTGCTCATCGACTCGTCACACGTCGCCAAGATCGGCAGTGACGTACTCCACCTCCTGTTTGTGGTCCTGCCGATGCTGCGGCAAGGCGTCCTGGTGCACTTTCATGACGTGCTGTGGCCTTTCGAGTATCCCCTTCCCTGGCTGGAACAAGGCAGGGCGTGGAACGAGGCCTACTTCGTGCGCTCCTTTTTACAGTACAACCAGTCGTTCGAGATCACCTACTTCAATTCCTTCATGGAGGCAAAGCATGGTGAGCTTCTTAGCGCATCTATGCCGCTGGTGCTGCGACGTCCGTCGGCGGAGATGCTACCGGGCAACTCCAGCCTCTGGGTTACGAAGATATCCGATGTAGATATAGATAGCAGTGTGTTCTAACGCCACAACGGCCGTCCTTCTGTGGGTGCCCTCGGCGGCATTGCCAGCTTGTTTGGGGCAGGGTGTGGCATACAGCTGGCCTCCCCAAGGACTACCCCACACCAGCCCGGGGGCAGATCTGCACGACACATGCACCGGTACCGTCGAGGGCTGCCCCTGAGCTTGCCACGCAGTCGGGTTACCCCAGACCGACGGGATGCCACACGACACCCGAACCAAAGATTGTCAGCAATTCATTGAGCAGTTGATTGTTTGGACACTTTATGGTCGCAAAATAATGTCCAGGCCACCGAAAGCGACGACAGGCAACGAGCGTTTGCGGTTGCGAATAGCGCAAGTAATCGGCACTATCATAAACAACCACAATACTGGTTCGGGAATCCTTGGGCATGGGGTTACCGCTCCCT
>DATFCF010000060.1:0-2290 GCA_035253445.1 Mycobacterium sp. | reverse complement strand
AATATAAACTGCCAGCTGCAGTTGATCCTGATGTTTTGGGATTCACTGCAACTGAAGTATGGGCAAAAATGTTTTATCCAGCCGACATAACTTCAACCAACAGATTGCCTTTAGTAAGTGGATCGCGTGGCTGCGGGCTGAGTGTCGGGCTGATGGGGTTACCGGCTCAGGTGTTCGTGCAGCATTTTCCAGGTGCCGTTTCGTTTGATCACAAGGTTCGTGCCGCGTCCGTGTCCTGATGCTGGTGCGCCGTCGATGGTGCCGGTCCAGTGGAAGTGGTAGCGGCAGACGCCGAGGTCTTCGGTAACGGCGGCCCATTCCATCTGGTCGATCTTGTAGGTCTCGTCGAGGATCGTGGTGAAGGTGTGTTCGAGTGCGGCTTTGATCGCGTCGATGCCGTGGTAGGAGCCGTCGGTGAACCAGTACGTCGCGTCGTGGGCGATCAGCGGCGCCACCTGGTCGACGTCGTGCCGGTTGGTCGCCTGCTCGTACTGGCGCATGAATGCCGTGAGCTCAGCAGAGAGATCCGCCACGTCCTGTCCTTCCGCGAGGTATGGCATCCGTGCGGGGCGGCTGTCGAATCGGACCTGGCGTGCGGGTGACAGCGCGGCCACCGCGTGAGCATCCGGTGTTGTGTGGACAACGAAATATCACGAGGTGGCCGCTTCGGCCATCGTAGAGGCCGGGCAAGTCGAGGTGAAGCTCGCCGAGTTGATGGGCCACCTGAGTGTGCACTTCTCGCGGCGGGAGCCGGTGGTCCAGGCGGGTAAATACCTGCGTGGGCTGCTCAGCGACCTGCCCCGCAAGAACTGCTGGACGCTGGCCGAGTATGCCGGAGATAAGACGCCGGACCGGATGCAGCGGCTGCTGGAACGCGCGTCGTGGGACTCCCTCGCGGCGATGGGCACGGTCCGTGACTTCGTCGCCGAACACCTCGGCCAGGACGGCGGACCGGCGATACTGGTGCTCGACGAGAGCGGCGTGGAGAAGACCGGCACCGCCACGTGCGGGACGAAACGGCAGTACGTCGGCTGCGCGGGCAAGGTCGCCAACGCCGTCAACGTGGTCAACGCGACCTACAGCACCGACCGTGGCCACGCCCTGATCGGCTCCCGGATCTACCTGCCGGCCGAACACTGCGACGACCCGGCCACCCGGCAGCGGATGGGGATCCCAGACGATCTGGAGTTTCGGACCAAGCCGCAGTTGGGCGCCGACCTGCTGGTCAACGCCGTCGAAGCGGGGGTGCGGGTGGACTGGTGCACCGGCGACGCGGTCTACGGCCGGGACCGAGCCCTGCGCGAGGCCTGCGAAAAGCGCGGAATCGGCTACAGCCTGGGCGTGCCGTGCTCATTTCGGATCCGCCTGCCGTCCGGGCTGAGGCTGCGCGCTGATGCCGCGGTCCGGTTCGTGGCCGCCGGCGGCTGGCAGGTCGCCTCCTGCGGGCCAGGTTCCAAAGGCGACCGCCGATACGACTGGGCGTGGCTGGCCACCGCCGGCCAACGGCACTTCCTGCTGATCCGCCGCAGCCTACGCAACCCCGCCGAGCTGGCCTTCTTCTACTGCTGGGTACCGGCCAGCGTCCCCGCGACGCTGCGGGTGCTGACCACCGTGACCGGACGCCGCTGGACCATCGAGGAAGATCACCAAATCGGCAAGGACCAGTTCGGCTACGACCACTTCCAAACCCGCCTGCACACCCCGATCCTGCGGCACCTCGTGCTGGTCATGGCCGCCCTCGCGGTCTGCGCGATCACCTGCGCCGACACCCGCACCCCCACCGAGGCACCGCGCACCCCGATCAGTCGAACCGAGCCACCACCGGACGACATCGGACTGATCCCGCTGACCGTTACCGAGATCAAACGGCTGTTCAACCTCGCGACCCGCGCCTGGCAGCCGATCCTGCACCACCTGCACTGGTCCGAATGGCGCCGCCGACACCAAGCACGCGCCCGCTGGTATCACCACCGATCACGACTTACATGATCAGGTCACGAAGTACGGCTGCCCTAATAGGCTAAACGCGCCCATGCTTCAACTTCTGAATAGGAAAGATCTCGTATGCGTGGTGGCGGCAACGTTTCGGCGAGGAGGGTGGTCTTCCAGCGTAGTTCTACCGATCTGCGCCCAGAGTTTGTTTCTTCGGTTAGGAAGAACCCGAGCGCACGCTGCACCGGTTGCGTCACGGTCGATTCGGGCGTGATGCCAGCGCCTCGGGCAAGGGAATAGAATTTGTCCGGCACGCTTAACCAATTGGCCGCTGCGGCGAATGTAAGGTCAACAAGGT
>DATFCF010000059.1:0-2012 GCA_035253445.1 Mycobacterium sp. | reverse complement strand
TCACTCCTTCCGTTTTGTGGGCACGGCCCCCTTTCATCCGGGATCGAACTCAGTGCGGTCGGTCTCGTTGGCCACTAGACGGAGACGCCGTACCTGGTGGCGTAGCACATCTGTCGCCCCAACCCGCGCATATAGCTACATGGGGATCGCGCGGCCTCCACGCCGCCGTGGGGGTCCTGAGCTGGTCGCCCGGTCCAGTTGTCATCGCGCGAGACCGGCCGGGCCTGGATCGGCAAGTTGATGGTCGTCCGACGAGTCGGGATCGGATCATCAATCATCGGTACCTCCATGGGTTTGGGAACTCGCTCACGAGTACGAGCTGACGAGGAAGCGGTGGGCGGGCGCGAGGCTGACGGGTAGTTCGGCGCTGACGTCGATCGTGAACAAATAGGAAACTTTCGCGCGGCGTACTTCCTCCGGATCGAAGAACGTGACGACGACGTCCCAGCAATCTGAGTCCATGCGACAGTAGGGGCTCCTGGAGACAGTAACGGTGTCCATCGTGTAGAGCCCTTCGTTCCGGCCGGGGACATACTTGGCTGACAGCAGTCCTGATCTGATCTCGCTTGTGAGGACGAACGCGTTGGTCGCTGCGTAGTTCATCGCGCGGTCGGGTGGACTCTGCCCGAGATTTCGGAACTGGTAGTACACTTTGTCGAGGAATGCACGGATGTTTCTCTCAAGGAACTCGCGGTCGACGGCCGCGTCGACGTTACGCCGCTGCGCGTCAGCCCTCATCTCGGTCTCGACCTGATCCACCGCGGCGTTCACGAGCGCTCCCTCGTTCCATGTGTGAAGTCCGCGGGACTTGACCTCGACAAGCGGCACCACCTGTCCTGAGAACAGTCGGACCGTCCGGTTGGTCAGCACCCCCGGGATCGAGACACGTGACACGAAGTTGGGATCCGTCACGGGGCGGGCCTGGCCCACGATTGCATCCCGGAATACCTTGTACACATAGGACACGGGTGGATAACTTGAGAATGTGGTGAGCATATCGCTGAGTTGATTGGGGTTACCGACGACCTCGACGAGCTCCCTCTCTGGATCGGGTGAGGAAAACGGATCCCAGGTCATTCCCACCGGCATCTCGGCCTCGAGCGCGTAGATCGATGTCCGGTCCAGGTTCAAAGTCCAGGTGAGCTTGTTGGATACCCATGGATTTCTCGAAAGGTAGGTACTCAACTGGTTGGGATCGTAAGGGTTTGCAGGGGCGAAAATGGGTGCCCCCTCTGGGTTGTCATCGTCGGGCGGTGTGCGCCCGACCTCAGCGTTGTCCATCTGTTGGCGGAATCCGTCTCTCTCGGCCTCGGTTCGGAAGTCGTATCCGATCGTGCCGATCGCGTAGACGAGCGATTTCATGCCTCCGCCGTCGCAGCCGCAGTCCGATGGGGTGACTGCCGCTGCACGCACACCGTCCGTGGAGACCCGGCCAGTGGCAGTCACCTCGGCGGGGGGAGAGGCAGCGCCCGGCAGGGACGGCTGCGAGGGCTGCGCACCCACGTCGTGTGATGCGGTCGCAGCGGGTGCACCGGCAGTACCCATGACAACGTCTCCTGAGCTGTTCGATTCGGCGGGGGAAGCGGTGACGACTTGCGGGGGTTGGTCTTGTCCGGCTGCGGCAACAGCAACCTCTGCGGTGTCTGTGGGGTTTACGGAGCTGTGCTCTGGTGGCGGCACCCCCGGCTGCGCAGGCTGAGATGGCATCGGGTCTAGATCAGAACTGTCCACAGCCGTGTTCCCTCCCTTGGTGATGGCGTGGTGTGCCCGCGCGACGTCGAGCCGCCCAACGAGGTGACGGCGGCACCAGGGGTCGCCCGGTGGGTGGCATGGAGTGGCGGTCTTGAGAATCGCCGCGCGAACCCCGCGAGGATCGGCGGCCTTCCCGTTGAGGATCTGGGTGCTCAACAGCAGTGCCGCAACGCCGGAGACGACAGGGGTAGCGAAACTACTGCCGGTCAACTCCCGGACTCCCCCACCGGGCGCGGCTCCAGGGAGGTCCTGACCCGGCG
>DATFCF010000058.1:0-2589 GCA_035253445.1 Mycobacterium sp. | reverse complement strand
CCGGCCGCGGCGATCTCCTCGTCGGTGGGCAGTCGCAGCGTCGCCAGGCCGGCGTAGACCTTCTCCTCGAGTTCGACCCGGTTGACCGTCACGTGCGCCGGCGTCCATCCGCCCCCGATGGCCGCCATCCGCAGCACGCCTGATGCCGCGCCGTGCACGAATTCTGTTGTCATCTTCGCTATTTCGGGATGGTCGTCGGGATGCACCGTGTGCTCTCCCGTCATGGTGGCGCGCCAGTCGAATAATGGCACCGGCTCGTCGAGCCATTTCAACAGCGTCCAGTTCTCCAGGTCGACCAGCACCCGATACACCCCTGGCTGTGCAAGTCCATGGAGGATCTTCTGCGCCAAATAGTCATGCGGAACGGTCGGGCCCTCCCGCTCGCTGCGCCAATTCATCGCGCGACAGATGAGCCGTTCGCTGCCGTCGTCCTGCACCTCCAGAACCACCCGTGCGACGAAACCGACGGTGATCAAATCGCCGTTTAGATCGGTGATATCCCAAGCGCTGCAAAATGTTTGGCCCACCTCGGGCTTGATGGCCATCGACAGCACCTTGGCCTCGCTCGGGTTCAGATCCCGGCGTGGCAGGTCCTCGGCGAACGCGCGGCCGTGGGTGGCTGTGCTCTCGGGGTCCCACCCGCTGTTGAACAGCGACTCTGGAGTGGCATTGGCGATGCCTCGCGACAGGTCCCAGATCAGCGGACCCGGTATCGGGCGTTCGGGAGACTCCATGTTCGGCGGTCCGACCCAGACGTGGACGCCGTGGATCACCCCATCAGACATCTGCACAACTTCGGTACGGATCACGCGGTCGTTCTTCGGAGTAATGCTGCTCAGGCCTTTCCCGGCGCGCACCGTCTCGCCGATGGCCGCCTGGATCGCCATCAGGTTGGGATTTCGCCGGAGAAATGCGCTGATTGGCACCAAGTTTTTGGTTTGTCGACCTTGCGCGACGACCGCAGGCTCGCTGCCCAATGCCTCCACGAGCAGCCAGTCGTGGGTCATGGCGGCATAGTACCGGGAGGCTCTGCGCGATCTGACGCGCGAAGGCGGCTACTGAATCCGTCGACCCGCCGTGCTGGAACGTCTCGCAAGCCGTTCGGTAATCCCCTCCTAAGTTGCGAGAACCCCTCCGACGAGGTATTTTTCCCTTGCACCCGACTTTCGGGATTGGGAACGGATCGCGTTGTCCGGCCGTCGCCCGCAACTGTCTGTGTGCTTTGGCGCGCGCCCGATTCGGCGCCCCCGGCCACGGACCCGTGGGGGGCGATCGTCGAGGGGTCGGTCGCCCCCCACGGGTCGCTCAGGGCCTGTCAGCCACGAGATGGGCGAGCACGAGCCGCAAGACTTTCACCGCAGCCGCTTTGTCCAGCGGATCGTTACCGCTACCGCATTTCGGCGACTGCACGCATGACGGGCAGCCGAGCGGGCATTCGCAGGCCTCGATCGCTGCGGCCGTGGCCGCCCACCACGTATCGATCTTCTCGAATCCGCGTCCAGCGAAACCAGCCCCGCCGGGATAGCCGTCGTAGACGAATATCGTCGGCAATCCGCCCACCGGGCCCACCGCCGTCGACACTCCGCCGATGTCGCCGCGGTCGCAACTGGCGACCAGCGGAAGCAAACCGATCGCCGCGTGTTCTGCGGCATGTAACGCGCCGGGTACGTGCAGCAAATCAATTCCATTGTGCTGCAGGGCCTCCGGCGTGACTGTGCACATGACGGCCATGGTGTCGAGTGTGCGGGTGGGCATCTCGAGTTCGACGAAGTCGATCACTTCGCCGTTCAGCCTGCGCCGCAGGTAGCCGATCACCGTGTTCGTCACCGACACCGGCACAAACCCAACGGTGACCGGGCCGTGCGTATTTCGCTCACCGTCGCCCGTCACGACGATGTCGGTCAGCTCGCGCGCATACGTCGTGTACCCCGGGTCCTCGGAGTGCACGAACGCGACACCGTCCTCGAAATCCAGCGAGTCGACGACATAACTCTCACCCTGATGCAAATACACCGCACCCGGATGCACCGCGGCGGGTGCCTGACCCACACCCGCGCTGCCCAGCAACCGGCCGGTGTCGGCTTCCAGGATCGCGATCTGCCCGCCCGATGAACCGCGGATGTCTACCGCCGGATGCGGATCGACGCCTGGGGTGGGGAAGTAGCCGCTGGGTCGGCGGCGCAGCAACCCGTCGTCGACAAGCGACTCCGCGACGGCTTCGGCGTTCCACATCCGTACCTCCGCGGCGGTGAGCGGAAGCTCAGTCGCCGCGCAGAGCAACTGCGGGCCAAGGACATACGGGTTACCCGGGTCGATGACCACGCGTTCGATCGGTTTGTCCAGCAACGCGGCCGGATGGTGCACCAAGTAGGTGTCCAGAGGATCGTCGCGGGCGATCATCACGATCAGAGCGCTCTGCCCGCGACGGCCCGAGCGGCCGGCTTGCTGCCAGAACGACGTGACGGTGCCGGGAAAGCCTGCGAGAACCACCGCATCCAGCCCCGCAATGTCGACACCGAGCTCCAACGCGTTGGTGGTGGCCATCCCGCGCAGTTCGCCGTCGGCCAACGCCCGTTCGAGTTGGCGGCG
>DATFCF010000057.1:0-9981 GCA_035253445.1 Mycobacterium sp. | reverse complement strand
TGTCGGCGCTGATGCCGCTTGTGGCGCCGCTGATCTCGGGGCACTCCGACATTGCGATCGGTTCGCGGCTGACGGCCTCCTCGCGGGTGGTGCGCGGGCCGAAGCGCGAATTTGTCTCTCGCAGTTACAACTTGATCCTGCGCGGTGTGCTGGGCGCGCGCTTCTCCGATGCGCAATGCGGGTTCAAAGCGGTGCGCGCCGACGTGGCCCGTCGACTGCTGCCGCTGGTCGCCGACACCGGCTGGTTCTTCGACACCGAGCTCTTGGTGATCGCCGAGCGGGCCGGCCTGCGCATCCACGAAGTGCCGGTCGACTGGGCCGACGACCCTGATTCCCGCGTCGACGTCATCCGCACCGCGATCGACGACCTCAAGGGCTGCTGGCGAGTAGGCCGCGCACTAGCCGCTGGCACCCTGCCGGTGCGCGAGCTGCAAGGCAGTCTTGGCCGCGAGCCGCTGGTGCCGGGGGTGCCGCCCGGCATGGTCGGTCAGATGGTCCGGTTCGGCATGGTTGGCATTGCCAGCACGCTGGCCTATGCGCTGCTGTATCTGGTGCTGCATTCCACGATGGGCGCCCAGGCCGCCAACCTGACGGCGTTGTTGCTCACCGCGATCGGCAACACCGCGGCCAACCGCGCGTTCACGTTCGGCATCCGCGGCCGCCGCGGTGCGGCCCGCCACCAATTTCACGGGCTGCTGGTCTTCGCATTCGGGCTGGCCATCACCAGCGGGTCGCTATTCGTGCTGCACCGCCTCGACCCGACGGTCGGCAAGGTGGTGGAGCTGTCGGTGTTGGTGGCGGCCAACCTGATCGCGACGCTGATCCGATTCGTGGCGTTGCGGCGGGTTTTCGGCTATCCCGCCACTACCAGTGGGCCGCGTCCGTCCGCCAGTGACATGGCGGCGTCGATCAGATAGGCCTTGACCACTTCTTCGGCTTCTCGCGGTGGCAGGGGTTCACAGATGAACGCCGGAACCGGGCCAGACGCACGTCGCAAGAGCTCACGGCAGCCCGGGCCGAATTCCGTGCGCACGGTGGTGAAGCCGTCTGCAGGACCGCTCACCGGGATGACACGCTGCGCGTACCGAACCAGCGCGGCGTGCGTGTTCACCCCGTAGCCCGTCAGCGTTGCCTGATCGGCCTTCACGGTCAGCGCCCAGAATGGCGGCGCCAGCCGGTACCGACGCACGATCTCGCGGCTGGTGCCTCCGGTGACGGGGCGGTCGGCGGCTCCCATCCAGGCTTCGACGGCGAGGTCGTGCTGGCGCACCCGGCAGCGGTGCATCAAGTACACAAACGCCTCGGCGGCTGCCCGACCAGCTAACGACCGCGACGGCCAGCCCGGGATCGTCGACGTAAACCCGTCGGTGAGTTCTGGGCGGCTTATCGGTCGGACCATGCAACGGAATGTTATTAGCTGAATCTCGATTTGTCGCGTGCTCAGCCTGGTTATTAGATTTGCCCAGCTATGCGGCCGCGGGTTTGGGGAAACCGCGCAGTCCTCGGCGTGGGCAGCGACCGCCGTGGCGCAGTACGGCTAATGCGACGTCCCGGCCCGAGTGTGACGCCGAAACTGCGGGGAGATCGCATTCGGCCCAATTTTCACGATCTGTGAGCAGTCTCGGCGATCGTTAATCGGCCTCGCCCTCCTGGGCGAACTGCATGGCGTCCATGTTCCAGTAGCCGCGCAGATTCGTGATCAGCCCGGCGTCGTTGACGCGGTACGTGAACACGCCGCGCACGGTTGCGGTGAAGCCATTGGGAAACTTGGTGTGCAGCACCAGGATGTACGCGATCTCATGGGGTGAGCTGGACGGAAACGTCGCCTCGCGGGTGACCGTCAGCTGGTTGGGCCCGATGTTGGTGTCGTAGAAAGCGGCGACGGCTTCCTTGCCGCGCACCCCGTTACCGTCCGGGTTGGTGACCGCCTCACCGATCGGATCCTCGATGACGATGTCGTCGGCCATCAAGGCCAGCCAGCCCTCGCGGTCGCCGGATTGCACGCAGCGCCACGAGGACTGCGACGCGGTGACGACTGGCGTGTGCTGAACGGTCTCTTGCGACATGGTTCTCCTTAGATTGCGCAGGCGGCACGGGCGCCGTCTTCGGTGGCTTTGCGGATGAGTCCCAGCCCGGTGCAGTCGCCGGCGGCGCTCACCAAGATGTCGGGCAGGGTGGCGACGAGCTTCTCGTAGAGTTCGGTGTTCGGTTCCAGGGTGCCCGCGATGACGACGCTGTCCGCGGCCAGGTGGCGGCTGGTGCCGCCGTACGGGGTGAATACCACACCGTCGGAAACGATCTCGTCGACGACGGCACGCACGTGCACCGTTACGGCCAAGCGGTCCAGCCGGTCCATGTGTTCGGTCTTGCGCTTGTTGCCGAGCTCGGGTGCGATCGCCTTGCCTTCTTCCAGCACCGACACCAGACGACCGCGGGCGGCGAGGAACTCGGCGAGCTCCAGTGCCACCAGATCCGCGCCCACGATCACCACGCGACGGCCCAGCGGCATCCACGCCTTTGACGCCATCCGGACAGCTCGGGGCCGGGCCAGCCGCAGCCGCCACCCGCCGAACAGCTTCCGCAGCGCTTGTCCGGTCTGCACGTGTGGTAGCTCGTCGCCGGCGAACCGAGGCAACACGACCCGGCCACCGTTGGCCACCACCACCGCGTCGGGCTGCAGCGCGGCAACGTCGTCGGCCGAAAGCTCTTGTCCCAGCTCAATCTTCACGCGGCTGCGGACGATTTCGTCGCGCAGGTATCGCAGGAACGGCTCATTCTCCGGATGCAGGATCGACGCCAACAGCAGCGCGCCGCCGGTCTGGTTGCCGCGTTCGAACAGCGTGACCTGGTGTCCCCGCTCGGCGGATACCCGCGCCGCTTCCATACCGGCCGGGCCGCTACCGATCACCACCACCTGCTTGGCATGCGGTGCCCGGTGTGCGGCCAGCTCCCGTTCCTTGCCGGTGCGCGGGTTGACCGCGCAATCCACCGAGAACCGCTGTTCCATTGCATCGATGCAGTTTTCGCACGATATGCACCTGCGGACGCGGCCGGCCTGTCCGGTCGCCACCTTGTTCGGCAGCTCGGGGTCGGCCAGCATCGGGCGGCCCATCGCGATGAAATCTGCTCGGCCCTCGGCGAGAATCCGCTCTGCGCGCTCGGGGTCGTGGATGCGGCCGACGGCGATCACCGGCACGTCCACAACTTGCTTGATGGCAGCGGCCGCTCCGACATTGAGGGCATCGCCGTCATCGGCGCCGTTGACCATGCCCGTGACCAGCCGGTCGATCACCCCGCCGCTGACGTGAAAGGCGTCGACCCCGGCAGCCACCAGTTGCGGTGCCACCTGGGCGGTTTCGAACATCGGCCGGCCACCGGCGACCCGCTCGTAGCCGGAGATGCGCAGCGTGATGGGCAGTGCGTTGCCGATCTCCGAGCGGATCGCCGCCAGCGCCTCCAGCACCACCCGGATGCGGCCCTTGACCGAGTCGCCGCGGTAATCGTCGGTGCGGCGATTGCGCTGCGGCGCCAAGAACGAGCCAAGGAACATGTATCCGTGTGCGGCGTGCAGCTCGATACCGTCGTAGCCGGCTTCGGCCGCCCGCCGCACCGCGGCCCTGAACAGGTCGAATACCTCGATCAGTTGTTCGCCGGTGACCTCCGCCGATGGTCGCCCGGTCAGGTACGACGGAATGACCGACGGCCCAATGGAAGTGACGCCGTGGATCTCCGGCCCGAGCCCGTCGGGTCCGGCGTGCACGATCTGCGGCTGGATCTTGGCGCCGTGCTCGTGCACCGCCTCGACCAGCGCGCGGTGGGCGTCGACGGCCGCGTCGGTGCCCAGGTGCAGCCCGCCCGGCGTCTCGGGATGGTGGTGGTCGATGCCGGTGGCGCCGATGGTGATCAAGCCGACGCCACCCTTGGCCCGCGCGGCGAAGTAGTTTCGCGTGCGTTCGGACGGCAGCCCGTCAGGCGTGCCGTACATCGTCTCCATCGGCGACATCACCAGGCGGTTGCGCAACGACATCGCGCCGATGCTGCCCGGCGCCAACAGGTGCGGAAACCGCTTGATCGCGGCTACCGATCGTCGTCCGTGTAGCGGATCACCCCGCGAATGTTCTTGCCGTCCAGCATGTCCTGATAGCCCTCGTTGATCTGCTCCAGCTTGTACTGCCTGGTGATCATGTCGTCGATGTTGAGCTTTCCGGCCTTGTACATCGACAGCAGCTGCGGGATGTCGTAATGCGGATTGCCGCCGCCGAAGATGGTGCCCTGCAGGTTCTTCTGCATCAGGGTCATCATTGCCAGGTTCAGCGTGACCTGCGTGTCCAGCAGGCTGCCGATCGCGGTCGCCACGCACGTTCCGCCCTTGGCGGTGATGTTCATGTAGCTGTCGATGTCCTTGCCGTGCAGCTCGCCGACCGTGAGGATCACCTTGTGGGCCATCAAGCCCGCGGTGGCCTCCATGATGCCCATCAACGCGGTGTCGATGTCGGGATACGCATGCGTGGCACCGAATTTCAGTGCGGCGTCGCGCTTCCACTCGACAGGCTCAATGACGAAGATGTAGCGGGCACCGGCATTGACTGCACCCTGCAGCGCCGACATGCCCACGCCGCCGACACCGACCACGGCGACGTCCTGGCCGGGCCGGATGTCCGCGGTGCGGGTCGCCGAGCCATAGCCGGTCGTCACGCCGCAGCCGACCAGGCAGGCCACCTCGAATGGGATCGACGGGTCGATCTTCACCACCGAGCTCTTGTGCACGACCATGTACGGCGAGAAGGTGCCCAGCAGGGTCATCGGGAAGACGGGCGTGCCGTCCTTGGCCTTGATCCTGAACGTGCCATCGGAGACGGCGGCGCCGTTGAGCAGGCCGGCACCGAGGTCACACAGGTTGCGCATACCGGCCTGACACGAGGGACACCTGCCACAGGACGGGATGAACGACAGCACGACGTGGTCGCCGGGTGCGATGTCCTCGACCCCGGGCCCGACCTCGGTGACGATGCCGGCGCCCTCGTGGCGGCCGAGGACGGGAAAGCCGCCCATCGGGATGCCGCCGGTGACCAGGTGGTGGTCGGAGTGGCACATGCCCGACGCTTCCATCTGGATCTTCACCTCGTCCTTGACGGGGTCGCCGATCTCGATCTCCTCGATCGTCCACGGCTGGTTGAACTCCCAGATGAGAGCGCCCTTTGTCTTCATCCGTTTGTGCCTTCCGCTAGAGCCAGTGAGGTCAGACTAGAGCCATTAGTTAGATGCGTCACACCCACCCCCAAGCAACCGCTTGGCCGGGAGTCACCAGACCGGGACTGGCGATGTGCCGATCGGGTAGTAGCCCCGCAACTTCTCCCCGGCCAGGCTGCGTTCGATCCGCTCCTGCATGCCCTTGGACAACTTGCCGTCCTTCATCAGGTCCAGATAAAGCTTCTGCACGTGGCCGAAGTCGAAGAAATCGCGCTGCCACTCGATCTTGGCGTTGGCGTTGAGCCGGAACCAGCTGCCGCCGATGCCGTAGATCTCCCGCTCGGCGCCATCCGGATCGTCCGGGTCTGTCACGATCTGCTTCCAGAACCCGACGATCTCGCCGATCTTGTCGTCGATGATCACCTTCTGGTACGGGTATCGCCACCCCTCGAGACCGGCCATCTCCAGGCCGAGCGCAATCTCGCGAATCTCTTGTACGCCGATACACATGACGTCTTCCTTCGGGCCGATGTTCCAGCCGTAGGTGGCGTCGTCGGCGTAGAAGTCCGCCAACGGTTTCCAGTCACCGGCCTTCTCGGCGTCGCGGTTGACCTGGAGCCACCGCTCGACCCAGTCTTCGAGCTGCTCGCGGGGAAGTGCGGCCATGTTCAGTCATCCTCTCTCTTCCCCCGGGTCGCTTCGCTCCTGCCCCCAGGGGTTTCTTTGATGGACAGTGCTTGCGTGGGACAGGCCAACACGGCTTGTTCGATCTGACCGCGATCTTCTTCGGGCGGTTCGTCGTTGACGATCTCGACCTTGCCCCGCTTGGGCACCTTGAAGTAGTCGGGCGCTTCCAGCTCGCACATGGCATGGCCCTGGCACAGGTCCAGGTCGACTTCGATCTTCATCCCCACCTTGGCCTCCTTACCCGCGCTAGCTGGATGTCGCCGCCGAGCGGCTCCGTAAGCGGTAGCGCACCTTGGCGGGCCGAAGCAGCTGAACGACCATCTTCGAGTGGTCGTTTCGGTAGCTTTCCGCCGGCTGCGCCATCTCGAACTCGTACTCGCGCAAAAGAACCGAAAAGATCGCCTTGATCTGCATGGTGGCGAAGGCGGCACCTACGCAGCGGTGACGACCCGCGCCGAACGGAATCCACGTCCACCGGTTGGCGACGTCGGCCTGTTCGGGCTTGTTGTAGCGGTCCGGGTTGAAGGCATCAGGACCGGGAAAGTCCTCGGGAATCCGGTTGGAGATTGCCGGCGACGCCGCGACGAAGTCGCCGTCGTGGATCGGGAAGCCCGCAACCTCGAACTCGCCCTTCGCGACTCGCATCAGGATGATCAGAGGCGGGTGCAGGCGCAGGGTTTCCTTGACCACGTTGTCCAACTTCGGAATCTGGCGTAACGCATGGAAACTCACCTCCTGGCCGTCGGCGTAGAGTTCCTCGAGCTCGTTGAGCACTTCGGCATAGACCTCGGGGTGCCGAATCAGCTCGATGAGCGTCCAGGACGACGTACCCGAGCTGGTGTGGTGGCCGGCGAACATCAGCGAGATGAACATGCCGGTCACCTCGTCGGCGGAGAATCGGGCGTTGCCGTCCTCATCCTTGATCGATACCAGCACGTCGAGCATGTCGCGATCCGCCTTGTCCTTCGGCGGGTTGGCGAGGCGGCCGTCCATGATTTCCTGAACCAGCGCAACGAGTTTGACGCGAGCCTCGTCACGGCGCTTGAAGCTCTCGATCGGCAGGTACGGGTCGACGTAGCACAGCGGGTCCGTGCCGCGTTCCAGTTCGTGGTAGTACTCGGCGAACCGGTGATCGAGCTGTTCGCGGAATTTCAGCCCGATCAGGCACGCCGTCGACGTGTAGATGGTCAGCTCCGAAAAGAAGTCGAGCAGTTCGATCTCGCCTTCGTCACCCCAGTTGGCGATCATCTTCTTGACTTCGCCCTCGATGGTTGCCGCGTGCCCCTTCATCTGCTCACCGCGCAGAGCCGAGTTGTGCAGCATCTCTTTGCGCCGCTCGGGGCTGGCATCGAACACCACGCCCTTGCCGAAGATCGGCGTCATGAACGGATAGGCCTCGGCCTGATCGAGATCCTCGTCGGCGGAACGGAAGAAGAACTCGTTCGCCTCGGCGCCGGACAGGAAGATGACGGGCTTGTCGACCAGTTGGAACCAGCCGACGTCGCCGCATTCCTCACGAATGCGATTCATCAAACCGATTGGGTCGGTGCGGAACTCCTCGAGGTGTCCGTGCTCTTCCTCGCCGCCGGAAACCCGGGGCACGATCGCCGACATTCCCGGGTCGCTTCGCTCCTGCCCTCCGAGCGTGGTCATGACGGCATCCCCTCGTCACCCAATGCGAGCTTCTGGCGGTCTTTCCTGTCGGCCAAGGGCGCCTCTGGCTGAAGTTCCATGTTGGCGATGAAGCCGCCGCGCGGCGTCTCGGCGACGAACGCGATGGCCCGGGCCAGGTCTGCCGGCCGCAGGAAGTAGTCGTGGCGGGCCTGGCCCCACTTGGCCCAGTCCTCCAGCGCCGGACCGATCGCATCGGCGGGCAGGCTCCAGCCCATGGCGGTCTTCGTCGGCCCGGGGTGCACGATCGACGCGCGCACGCCGGTGCCCTCCAGTTCCATCTGAAAGTTGGTGACCATCGCGACCAGCGCAGCCTTGGCGGCGCCGTAGGCGCCCATGTGGGGACGCTGACGCAGCGCGACGTCGGAGCCGACGAAGATCAGGTCGCCGCGCTGGCGCTGCACCATGCCGGGAAGCACCGCGGTGGCCAATCGGTTTGCGCCGATGAGGTGGATCTGAACCTGCGATTCGAATGCGTCCGTGCTGATTTCGTGCAGGCGGCCGAAGTAGGTGTCGCCGGCGCCGGCGACGAGCAACTCGATATCGCCGAGCTCATCGGTGGCCCGGTGCACGAAACCCTTGACCGAGTCGGCATCCGTGACGTCGAGCGGCAGGGCGACGGCTTCACCGCCGCTTGACCGGATCTGGTCGACGAGCTCCTGGCACTTGTCCACCCGGCGTGCACCAAGCGCGACGGGGAAACCGCGACCGGCGAGTTCGACGGCTGTCGCGGCGCCGATCCCGGACGAAGCGCCCGCGACGATCGCGGGCCTGCGGTCGGGGAGTGGTGCAAAACGGGGCATTCAGCGGACCTCCACCGTGATCGGAAGATGGGCGAACCCGCGCACATTGCTGGAGTGGACGCGGACGGCGTTGTCCTCGTCGACCTCGTATCCGCGGATCCGCTTGAACAGTTCGGTCAGCGCCACCCGCGCCTCCATCCTGGCCAGGTGCGCACCGAGGCAGAAATGGGCGCCGCTGCCGAAACTGACCAGCTTCGAACCGATTTCACGGCCGATGCGGTACTGGTCGGCGTTTTCGAAGACCCGGTCGTCGCGGTTGGCCGAGCCGGGCAGCAGAAGCAGCACGTCGCCGTCGGCGAGTGTGGTGTCGTAGAGCGTCAGCGAGCCGTCGACGGTGCGCGCAAGGATTTGGCTCGACGTGTCGTAGCGCAGCGTCTCCTCCACCCACAGCGGGATCCTAAAGTGATCGTCGTACACGGTCGCCAGTTGGTCGGGGTTCTTCGCGCCCCAATACGTGGCGTTGGCAAGCAGTTTCGTGGTGGTCTCGTTGCCCGCTACCACCATCAGGAACAGGAACGCCATGATCTCTTCGTCGGTGAGGCGGTCGCCGTCGACCGCGGCTTCCAACAACGCCGACGTCAGATCGTCGCTGGGCTGTTTGCGGCGCTGGGTGACCATGTCGGCGTAGTAGACCAGCAGATCGGCCGAGGCCCGCATCGCCGAACCTGGTACGTCGGACACGCCGTCGTCGCGGTGCATGACGCCGTCGGCCAGGGCACGGATGCGGGCCCGGTCCGGCTCCGGCACGCCCATGAGCTCGGAGATGACGTCCATCGGCAGCTTGCCTGCGAACTCGTCGACGTAGTCGAAACTATCCGATTGCAGCGCGGCATCGAGGTGCTGCACGGCGATCTCGGTGACGCGCGGCTCGAGTTCACGAATTCGGCGCGGTGTGAAGCCCTTTGACACCAGTGTGCGTAGCCGCAGATGCGCGGGGTCGTCGAGTGCGAGAAAGGACATCACCTTGTGCGCGTCGGAGTTTCTCGAGATCGGGTCGAGCGAGACGCCGTACTTGTTGGACAGCGCGGTGCTGTTGCGGAAGCCCGCCAGCACGTCGCCGTGTCGCGACAACGCCCAGAAGTTCAGCTCGTCGTTGCGGTACAGCGGCGCCTCGTCCCGCAGCCGCCGATAGTACGGATACGGGTCTTCGTGGAAGTCGTAGTCGTACGGATCCAGGATCAAGTCGCTGGTATCGACTTTCATTGATCCTCTCCGAGACGGTGTTTCATTGATCCTCTCCGAGGATGAGGCCGACCACGTAGGTGAGGCGGTCGGCGATCTGGTGGTAGGTGACGACACCGCTGCCGGCGTGAACCAGCGCGCCGAAATACGTCATCTCCAGCGCCGAAACAGTGCGCGGGTCGGCGTCCGGGCCGACCGCCGAGCGGATCCGGCGGTGGATCTCGGCGCCGATGCGGTCGCGCACTGTGCGCACCGCCGCATCACCGTTGCTCAGCAGCGCCGTCGTGCACGCGGCCGCCACCTCGGGTTCGTCGGCGATCATCAGCGTGAGCGCCCGCAGCGCCTTCTCGACCCGGGTCGATGTGCTGTCGTTGACGTCGGTGAAGTACGGCACCTGGCGGACCAGGTCGAGATACACCTCGGCGATCAGATGGTTCTTCGACGAGAA
>DATFCF010000056.1:0-4236 GCA_035253445.1 Mycobacterium sp. | reverse complement strand
CGAGGAGATCCAGTTCATCCACTTGTACATGCAATTGGGGTGGGCGGCCTTCGACGAGATCATCCAGGTGTCAGACCAGCCGGTGGAGCCCTCCTTTGGTAGCACGGTGTTGACCTGAACCTTGTTCTCTGCGCCGATCGTGTTGGCGATCACCTGCCACGTCGTGCCGATCACCGATGTGCCGGATTCGAACGCCTGCACCTCCTTGGTGTAGTCCGACCAGTACTCCCCGATGTTCTCGCGCTGCTTCTTGAGCAATTCGACTGCGGCGTCCAGCTGTTCGGACGTCAGCGAATACGGATCAGAGATGCCAAGTTCCGGCTTTGTCTTCGACAGATACAACGCGGCATCGGCGATGTAGATAGGGGAGTCGTACGCCGTCACCTTGCCCTTGTACTTGGCGGCGTCGTCGAACACGGCGGCCCACGAGTTCGGCGCATCGCGCACGACCTCGATGTTGTACATCAGCAGGTTCGCGCCCCACCCGTGCGGGATGCCGTACATCTGACCGTCCACCGAGTTCCACGGCTTGTCTTTGAGGAACGACGAAATCGTCTCGTAGTTGGGCACCAGCGACGTGTTCACCGGGGTGACGTCACCGGCGTAGATCAACCGCAGTGTGGCATCGCCGGACGCCGAGACACCGTCGTACTGACCGGTCCTCATCAACTGGACCATCTCGTCGGAGGTGTTGCCCAGCTTCACGTTGGTCTGACATCCGGTTTCCTTTTCGAACGGTGTCACCCAGTCGACGGTCTCGTCGTTGGACCCGTCCTCGGCGTAGCCGGCCCAGGCGATGATGTTCAGCTCGCCTTCCCCCTCGCCGACGGCCGACAGCGGTTCGAGCTTCGGCGGTGTCTCCCCGTTGCCGCCGGCCTGTTTTGAGCTCGAACACGCGACGACCAGCGCCGCGCATGCGGCGAATGTCAGGCCGATGCGCACGGCGGACAACATCTTTGACGGCATGTGCTACTCCTCGATTGACAGATGGTGGACGGCTTTTTCGGGCCAGGCCAACGTGATTGAGGTGCCGTGGTGCAAGTCCGGCGGCAGCCACGTGCTGGCGGTCAGAACGGTCGCGGTAAGGGTGACGCCGTGCTGCGCAGTCGCGGCGATCCGGGTGGTGGGGCCTGCGTAGATGATCTCGGACACGGTGGCTTCGACGGTGCGCACACCGGGTACGGCGTCGGTGCCCGGCGCGAACACCCCGATGCGCTCGGGCCGGATGACGAACATCCCGGGTCTGCCCATGATTGCCTCCGCGGCGGCGCCGTCGAGCACGTTCGACGTCCCGACGAAGTCGGCCACGAAGCGGTTGGCCGGGCTTTCGTAGACGTCGCGGGCCTTGCCGACCTGTTCGATGCGCCCGTCGTTGAATACGGCCAGCCGATCGCAGAGGGTCAGCGCCTCGTCCTGGTCGTGGGTGACGATGACGAACGTGATGCCGACTTCGCGCTGGATCGCCTTCAGTTCGATCTGCATCTGTTCGCGCAGTTTGAGATCCAGCGCGCCAAGTGGCTCGTCGAGCAGCAACACCCGCGGCCGTCCGACAAGTGCTCGCGCCAGCGCCACCCGTTGGCGCTGTCCGCCCGACAGCTGTGCGGGGCGGCGGCGCGCATGCTCGGTGAGCCGCACCATGTCGAGCGCGTCTGCGGTGCGACGCCGGCGTTCGGGCTTGGGCACGCCTTTCACCTTCAGCCCGTACTCCACGTTCTGGGCGACGCTCATGTGCGGGAACAGCGCGTATTCCTGGAAGACGGTGTTGACGTCGCGGCGGCGCGCGGGCAGCGCAGTGACGTCGGCGCCGCCGAGCTTGATGGTGCCTGCGGTGGGCTGCTCGAAGCCGGCGATCATGCGTAACACTGTCGTCTTCCCGGACCCCGATGGGCCGAGGATCGCGAACAGTTCGCCGTCCCCGACGGCAAGATCCGCGCCCTCGACGGCGACGAGTTCACCGAATAGCTTCCTGACCCCGATCAGCTCGATCTGTGGATCATCAACGGCCGCAACGGCATTCGTTTCAGGAGTCGAGCTGGCCGTACCCGAGGGCATGGCTCATCGTATGAACTCCAACGTGATAGCGCAGCCGCTCTGCGGATTTCGCGAGGTGGACGCGGCGCCGTGCGGCGGCGCGGGCGCATACAAAGAGTCAGCTACACCCTGCGAAGAATTTGCGGATATCGTCGACGAGCAACGCCGGTGTTTCCATCGCGGCGAAGTGCCCGCCGGTGTCGAAGTCGCTCCAGTGCACGACGTTGAACAGCCGCTCGCCGTATCGGCGGATGGCCAGATCCGCGGCGAAAACCGCGACACCAGTGGGCACCGGTGACAACTCAGGCAGCGCCCGCGCATGCGTCGTCTCGTAATAGAGGTTGGCCGACGAAGTGGCCGTGCGGGTGAACCAGTACACGGAGACGTTGGCCAGTAGGCGATCTCGCGGGACAGCGTCCTCCGGAAGCGCCTGCGCGGGGTCCGTCCACTCCTTGAACTTCTCCACGATCCACGCCAGTTGCCCTGCGGGCGAATCGGTCAGACCGTAGCCGAGGGTCTGGGGCCGGGTGCTTTGAATCTTGAAGTAGCCGGTCATCTCGGCATTCCAGCCACGGGCTCGCGCCACCCGATCACGTTCGAGGTCGGTTAACGACGCGATCTCGTCATCGGAGATGTTGCGGCCGGGCAGGAAGCCGAATGCCGGGGCGTTGACGTGCACGCCGATCACCCGATCCGGCGCCAGCCCGCCCATCAGCGGACCGATGAAGGAACCGTAGTCGCCGCCCTGCACGCAGTAGCGGTCGTAGCCCAGAGTGCCCATCAACTCGGTGAAGGCCGCCGCGATCCGGTCCGCAGTCCAGCCACCCGTCGCCAGCGGCGTCGAGAACCCGAAGCCGACCAGGGATGGGACGACGAGATGGAAGGCCTGGGCCGGATCAAGCCCGTGGGCGCGCGGGTTGCTCAGCGGGCCGATGACGTCGAGGAATTCGACCACCGAACCCGGCCAGCCGTGCAGCAAGATCAGCGGCCGGGCATCCGGCTCGGGGGATTGGACGCGCAGAAAGTGGATCGTCTGGCCGTCGACCTCGGTCCGGAACTGAGGGTAGGAGTTCAGCTCCGCCTCCTGGGCCCGCCAGTCGAAGCCGTCGGCCCAGTAAGTGGCGAGTTCCTTGAGGTAGCCGACGGGTACGCCGCGTGCCCAGGGTTCGCTGGGCAACTGGTCGGGCCACCGCGTCGCGGCCACTCGCGACGTCAGGTCGGCCAGGTCGGCGTCGGGGATCTCGATGCGGAACGGCTCGATGCTCACGACTGAGCATCATGCCGCTGTTGTCGCCGAAACAGAGTTCCCGGTCGCGACGGCGCTGATTTGGCAACCCGGAATTCTATTTCGGCGCGCGTGCCGCCGGTTTCGTCCGGCCGGCCTGGAAAATCTTGATACAGATGTGACCAGTGGCGTTGCAGTGAAAGCTGGTGCAATTGTCGTACCCTGTGGCTCGTGTCCATGTCCCGGCGCGACGTGCTCAAATACGTCGCCGCGGCACCGGCGGTGCTCGGTCTGGGCGCCGGGCTGCAGACGATGGCGTCGGCCTTGGGGCCGGCGCAGGCGTCCGCGGCGCCACTCGGCGTCCTGCTCGACTACGCCGCAGGCGTCATCAAGGCCGCCGACCTGCGCGCGTCCGGTGCCCTGGGAGCCATCCGGTATGTCTCGGACCGCCGCCCCGGCGGCGACTGGATGCTTGGCAAGCCGATACAGCTCCCCGAGGCCCGCGACCTGTACCACAGCGGTTTGAAGATCGTGTCCTGCTACCAGTACGGCAAGCAGGACACCGCGGACTGGCTCGGCGGTCAGAACGCGGGCGTCGCCCATGCCAAGCGGGGCTGGCAGCTGCACATCGCGGCAGGTGGGTCCTACGGTGCGCCCATCTACACCTCGATCGACGACGATCCGTCCTACGAGCAGTACAAGCAGCAGGTCGCCCCATATCTGCGAGGCTGGGAAGCGGTGCTGGGCCGCCAGCGGGTGGGTGTGTACGCCAACTCCAAGACCATCGAGTGGGCCCTGCAGGATGGCCTGGGGGCGTACTTCTGGCAGCACAACTGGGGATCGCCGGGGAAGGTCGCCCACCCGGCCGCGCATCTGCATCAGGTCGAGATCGACAAGCGTTCCGTGGGCGGAGTCGGAGTCGACGTCAACGAGATACTCAAACCGCAATTCGGACAATGGGTGTGACCCGGACCGCTTCT
>DATFCF010000055.1:0-2857 GCA_035253445.1 Mycobacterium sp. | reverse complement strand
CGACGATGTGGTCGGGTGTGCGGCTCTGCGTGGTCAGCGTGTGGAGCGACTTGGTCAGTTCGTCGGGTCGCCGATGGGTGACGAGGACGGTGTAAACGGATTCAGTCACCAGTACGGGCATTCTCTTCCAACACCTCGCGCACATGGCGGGCCGCATCGTCTCCCTCGTACGCGCGGACCACATCCTCGATGCCGCCGGTCATCTTGATGGTGCCGTGGTCGATCCACATCGCCGTCTTGCACAGCCGGGCCAAGAATTCGTTGGAGTGGCTGGCGAACACCAGGATCCCGGACCGCTCGACGAGGCTCTGCAGCCGCGTTTGCGCCTTCTTCAGGAAGTCGGAATCGACCGAACCGATGCCCTCGTCGAGCAGCAGGATCTCCGGGTCGATGCTGGTCACCACGCCCATTGCCAGCCGCACCCGCATACCGGTCGAGTAGGTGCGCAGCGGCATCGACAGGTAGTCGCCGAGCTCGGTGAATTCGGCGATTTCGTCGACCTTGGCCATCATCTGCTTTCGGGTCTGACCGAGGAACAACCCGCGGATGATGATGTTCTCGAAGCCGGAGATCTCCGGATCCATCCCGACCCCGAGGTCGAACACCGGCGCCACCCGGCCGGTCACACTCGCGACGCCGCGGGTGGGTTCGTAGATCCCGGACAGCAGCCGCAGCAGCGTGGACTTGCCCGCGCCGTTATGCCCGACCAAACCCACCCGGTCGCCCAGTTCGAGCGACAGCGTGATGTCCCGCAGCGCCTCGATGACCACGACGTTGGACGCGTTGCGTCCTATCGCGCCGCCGGCCTTGCCGAGAAACGCCTTCTTCAACGAGCGCGCCTTGGCGTCGAAGATGGGAAATTCCACCCACGCGTCGCGCGTCTCGATATGCGGCTGAGAAGGGGGGGTCACAGTTCCTCAAAAATTACAGGTACTGCCCGGTCCCGGGTCCTCCGCGTTGGGCGCCGACACCCGGTGGGAGTGCGCCTTGTCCGCGCATCTGCTCGAGCTGCTGGCGGGCGGCCATCTGCTGGGCGAACAACGCGGTCTGGATGCCGTGGAACAACCCCTCCAGCCAGCCGACCAGCTGGGCCTGTGCGATGCGCAGCTCGGCGTCCGACGGAACGGAGTCGTCGGTGAACGGCAGTGTGAGCCGCTCGAGTTCGTCACGCAGCTCGGGCGCCAGACCCTCTTCGAGCTCGGTGATGCTGGTGCGGTGAATGTCCCGCAGCCGGTTGCGGCTGGCGTCGTCGAGCGGTGCCGCCCGAACCTCTTCGAGCAGCTGCTTGATCATGGTGCCGATCCGCATCACCTTTGCCGGCTGCTCGACGAGATCGGTCAGCGACTTGCCGTCGGCATCTTCCTCGGCACGGGCGTCGCCGCCGATGATTTCGATGTTGTCGTCGTCGGTGTTGGTCGTCATCCCTCTAGAGTGCCCCGCATTCCTTTCCTCACGAGTTCCCGCGCCATTCGTAGATGCGGGCCTCGCCGTTGTCGTAGATCTTCTCCCACGACCGTGACGTATCTAGCGACACTAGCCCGTCGGGCATGACGAACCCGCGGACCACCGGTGTGCTGGTCACCACGTACCGGATGTTGAGCGCCTTGACCGCCTCGGCGACCCGCGGATCGGTGTCGGCGTCGTCGGCGTAGGCCCAGAAGATGAATCGGTTGTAACCCGGTCCCTGCTGGACGGGGTAGTCGTAATGGGTCCACAACGGGTGCAACCCCGAGACCGCATACATCCAGGCAGTGCCGTCGGTGTTGGCGTCGCCGATGAGGGTGTCGCGGGCGCCGGGCAGCGTGGCCAGGTGAGCGAATGCCTCCAGGTCCTTCGCATTGACGATCACCGAGTCGTACTTCTCGCCGAACAGGAACTGGTGCCGCGGCAAGTACGCCACCCCGATGGCGAGGCTGACGGCGACCGCGACAACCATGGCCGGGCCGCGCCGTCGCAAGACGAGGGCCGCGAGGGTGAAGACGGCGATGCCGGCGGCCGCGGTGAGCAGCATCGCCACCACCGCCGACAGCCGGCGCGGATCGCTGTAGAACAGGTCGCTGAACTTGCCGACGAGGTCGCCGAGTGGGCCGCCGAACGTCGCCGAGGAATGCACGATCGCCACCACCAGCAGCAGCCACACCGCCAGCGGCCACCAGATCCGCCGGATCACCAGGATGACCGCGCCGGCGGCGGCCAGCAGGATCAGCGGCCATTGGATCGGGAAGTCGTTGAGGTGACGGGTGTGCTGCACGACCGCGTCGATCAGACCGCGCTTGCGGCCCTCATGGGTGACGAACGCATGCCCGACGATGATCTCGGCCTGCTGCAGCACGCCGAGGAACTGTGGAAGTAGCAGTGCAACACTGAAACCCGCGACCAGCAGCAAAGTGACGAAGTCGGCGACGCGGCCACGCACCGGACGCCAGAGTGCGTCGAAAACCCACCACCCCGCGACCAACAGCACCACCACGACGCCGCCGGTGATGTGTACGGAGAACACCCCGAGAAGTCCCAGTACCGCCAGTGGGATGCGGTCGCGGTGCCGCAGGGTGGACGCGATCAGCACCATGGTCGGCACCGCCATGCCGTAAGCGGCGAGATTCGGCATCGACGCGGTGTCGAACTCGACGTAGGGAATCGCGGTGAACGACGCCGACAACGCCGCCGCGGTGGCCGCCGCGCCGGCGGCGCGCCACTCACCGGAGGGCAGGAGCGATGGGGGTACCGCCCACCCGAAGGGTAGGGGGACGACACGGGAATCATCACCGATTCGGGTGCGCAGCAGCTGCCATGTCAACGTCGCGGCGCTGACGGGGAACAGCCAGATCGCCGCCGTCACCGAGCTCAGGGTGTAGGC
>DATFCF010000054.1:0-11279 GCA_035253445.1 Mycobacterium sp. | reverse complement strand
TTTCGCAGCGGGTGGCTGCACCAACGTTGCCGGTGATGTGGCGGTGGGCACGGCCATAGCGGCGGCTCATGTGCCGTACGTGCCTGGCGAGGTGCCCTGCTACACGGTCGAAGGCGTCCCGTATTACACGCCTCCTGGCGACCCCTGCTAAGCCTCAGCCTGTAGCAGCCGGTCCGCAGCCAGGCGCGCGAGTGGCGCGAAAAATGGGGTAGCCCACTACTCAATACAGGCGTGCGTCCTGCACCCAAGATTTCGATCATGAACCGAATTTCGCGTATCGCAACGACTGTGGCGGTGTCAGGCGGTCTGGGGTTGGCCGCCTTGGGCTTAGGCACAGGTACC
This sequence comes from Mycobacterium sp., assembly GCA_035253445.1. Classification (GTDB taxonomy): domain Bacteria; phylum Actinomycetota; class Actinomycetes; order Mycobacteriales; family Mycobacteriaceae; genus Mycobacterium. The sequence continues at coordinate 10,937 of DATFCF010000054.1, read as the reverse complement.
GTCCAGGCCTTGCCCGGCGTGCCTGTGCCCCTAGGGTCCTGGCCCGGCTGTCCGCCCGACAACCCATCCGGCCCGTGTCGTTGGTGCCCAGGGGATCCCCCCGTACAAACCGGCAATCTTCGTGTGAACCCGGTGGTTTGGGACAACAACGTCTGCCACACCTACTGGTACGTCTATCACGGCCAAGGCAACGTTGCTCAAAACATCTTCGAGGGCGAGGCTCCACCTCCTCCGCCTCCACCTCCGCCAGGCTTTACTCCGCCACTTCCGCCGGGGCAGTGCTGGTACCTCTTCATCCCAGGGCCGTGCTAGTCGCTAAATAGTAAGGCGCGCAACGTATCTCGTGACGATAACCGCCTCATCAACTCGAGACATAGCGAGTTCCACCATTGAGAAGTCCCAGGTCAGGGACATTCTCCGGGCCGGGGTTTCTGCGTCGACATCCCAACGACGAAGCCCTGTGTCGTTACGATCGCGTTGGGAAACGGGTTGGTGAACGACATGGCCTCTCCGCGCACGTTGGACGCGCGAGGCTCTGTCGCGTGGTTGAGACGTTTTGCCCGCACGACGCCTGGCGTCATCGGCACGATCGCGGTCGCCGTCGCAGCATTCTGCTTGATTACCGGGCTGGTGTGCGGGGGGCAGCTGGACGGGCGGATCGCCCAGCACAACGCGGTTCTCGACCGTTCTGAACCGCTCGCCTACGCGGCGCAGAACCTGTACGCGGCATTGTCGGCCGCCGACGCCGCCGCAGCATCAGCGTTCCTGTCCGGCGGGATCGAAACAGCCCCGATGCGGGCCGGATATCAACAAGCGCTGGCCGACGCGGCATCAGCACTGTCGGATGTGACTGCGGGCACGATGGATGCGGATACCCGTGGCGCGGTGGCGGAAATATCGGCCCAACTGGCTGCGTACACGGGGCTGGTGGAGTCGGCGCGAGTGAACAATCGGCTGGAGCTCACGGTCGGGTCCGCGTACTTGCGGGAAGCGTCGTCGTTGATGCGGACCGCGCTGCTTCCCGGTGCCGAGCGGATATACGACCGCAATATGGCGGCTCTCGACGGAGACCAGCGCGCGGTCGGCTCCGTGCCGAAAGCCAGTCTTGTGCTGCTGGTCCTCGTCCTGGTGGCGATCGGCGTCGGCTCCGTAATCGTGTTTCGCCGCACGAACCGGCAGTTCAACACGGGGCTCGTCGTCGCGGCGGCTGTCGTGTTGCTGGTGATCGCGTGGATCGTCATGGCGACCCGATTGGCGGCGGCCGACATCGAGGACAGCCGAACGGAGGGCACCGCGACGTTCGGGCAACTTGCGAAGGCTCGCATCCTCGCCCAAAAAGCCCGAACCGACGAGACTCTGCAGCTGATCGGGCGCGGCGACATCTCTGCGGGAGAAGAGTCGTTCTATGGCCACATCGACGAGCTGGGCACACTGCTCGACGCGGCGTCGGCGGCCGCGCGGGACGGGGTGCAGAAATGGATTGCCAGCCACCAGAATCAGACCCTCGCCTACGAAGCCGGCGAGTATGACGCCGCGGTCGCCCAGGCAATCGGCCCCGATCCCGCCGCCTCCGCAGCGCAGTTTGCCGCCGTCGAATCCAGCTTGCGCGACGGAATCGAGCGAACGCGCGAGACACTGCGCGAGCAAGTGACCGTGGCGGGTGGATGGCTGGCATGGAGTCCGACGGGGACGCTCGTGTTGATGGTCGTCGCTGCGTCAGCGGCCGTCGTCGGCTTGTGGCCGCGACTCAAGGAGTTCATGTGAGAACACGAATTGCCTTGGCGCTGCTTGCCGTTGCGCTCACCGCCGCGGGATGCGGATCCTCCGTCGCGCCGGTGTCGGTATCAGTCTCGCCCGTTCAACCGTCGCCATCCGGTGCACAGACAATCACGAGCGCGCCAACGGCGGCAAATGTGAACTGTGACAGGGAAGCCAGCCTGCGCCCCGGTCCGCTCCCTTCCCCGGGTGCCATGCCGGCTGATTCGCCGATGGCGAAGATCGCCGAGCGTGGACGACTCATCGTCGGTGTCGACCAGGACACTTATCTGTTCGGCTTTCGAAACCCTGCCACCGGGAAAGTGGAGGGATTCGACATCGACATCGCCCGTGAGATCGCGCGCAGCATCTTCGGGGACCCAGACCTGATCCAACCGCGAGTGGTCAACGCGGACCAAAGAGAGTCGGTGTTGCAGAACGGCGAGGTCGACTTGGTGGTGCGGACATATTCGATCACCTGTGCCCGCAAGCAGCTCGTGGATTTCTCCACGGTGTACTTCATCGCCAACCAGAAAATCCTCACCGTGAAGGACTCCGGAATCGATACTTTCGCGGCACTCTCGGGCATGCGAGTCTGCGCGGTGTCGGGCACCACCTCGCTCGCGAAGCTGTACGAGCTCAACCCGAAGCCGACGATCTTCGCTGCGACAACCTGGACGGACTGCCTTGTGATGCTGCAACAGGGACAGGTCGACGCAATCAGCACTGACGACGTGGTGCTCGAGGGGCTTGCCCACCAGGACCCGAATGTGGAAGTGGTCGGGGACAGCATCGCCGAGGAGCCGTACGGGATCGGCGTGAAAATGGAGAACGACGATCTGGTTCGATTCGTCAACGGCGTTCTCGAGAAGATCCGCGAAGACGGAACGTGGGAGCGCATTTACCAGGCTTGGCTGCAAAGCCTCGGACCGTCGCCAGGCCCGCCGCCGGCACGCTATCAGGACTGACGATGAGATGCGCCGAACCGGGATGCGATGGGGCTGTCGTCGACAGCCAGTGCGACGTCTGCGGAACCGTCCCCACGGCCGCGGCGCCGCACCGGCCGGGGAGAGCGACGGCCCGGAGTCTGTCGACCGCCCGATCGAGGCAAACCGCTCGCGCCACGCCGACCAAGTCCGCCAGCGCTCGCGGCCGCCTCGGCGCCGGGATTGTCTCCATACCCCCGATACCGAAGGGCGATCCCGCGGCGGCGATCATGACCGACCCGAAGGTGCCGGAGGCAAACCGGTTCTGCGGCAACCGTGAATGCCACGCGCCTGTCGGGCGTGGACGGGGCAGTCAGCCCGGATGCCCGGAGGGCTTCTGTGCGCACTGCGGCACGCGATATTCGTTCGTCCCCAAGCTTTCTCGCGGTGATCTCGTGGGCGGGCAGTACGAGGTGCAGGGTTGCATCGCCCACGGCGGCCTTGGCTGGATATACCTTGCGATCGACCACAACGTGCACAACCGCTGGGTGGTGCTGAAGGGCCTGCTGAACTCCGGCGATGCCGACGCAATGGCCGCTGCCGCTGCCGAGGTCCTCGCTCTTGCCAACGTGGAACACCCAAACATCGTCCGGATCTACAACTTCGTCGAGCACATCGACACCGCAGGGATTCCCGTCGGTTACATCGTCATGGAGTATGTCGGCGGCACATCGCTCAAGCAGATCCGCAAAGCCCGCAAGGCTCCACTCCCGCCCGACCAGGCGGTCGCCTACGTCGTCGAGATCGCACCGGCACTCCACTACCTCCACACCCAGGGACTCGCCTACTGCGACTTCAAGCCGGACAACGTGATACAGGCCGACGAGCAGCTCAAGCTCATCGACCTCGGCGCAGTCATCGCCATGGACGACGAGGAAAGCCCGATCTACGGGACCCCCGGCTATCAGGCGCCCGAGATCGCCGAGACCGGGCCCACCGTCGCCACCGACGTCTACACCGTCGGGCGGACTCTCGCCGTTCTCGTGATGGACGTGCCACAGGCGCACGGACGTTTCGTCGAGCAGCTACCCGGGCCCGCAACCGTCCCAGTCCTCGAAAAGCACGAATCGTTGTACCGTGCGCTCCTACGTGCCACCGACCCCGATCCGCGTCGACGATTCTGGTCCATGGAAGAGCTGACCGATCAGCTGACCGGTGTGCTGCACGAGATCGCGGCCACCGACCGCGGCACTGCACAGCCAAGGATGTCGAGCTACTTCAGTCCGCAACGTGCCCTCTACGGCGGCAGCCGCGACGCACCGGTGGCCGCCCCGGATGTGATCGCGGCACTGTCGGTCCCCGTGGTCGACCCGAACGACATCGGCGCAGCATTGCTCGCTACGACGAGCGGCACACCGTCGGCCCAACTCGAACAGGCCCTGGCCGTCGCCCGGCGGAGCGCCCACCCGGGAAACAGCTCCTCCGTCGAAGTCCCGCTGCGCCTGGTTCGCGCGTCGCTGGAGATGGGCAACCCAGAACAGGCACGGAAGCGGCTTTCTGAGCTGGCTACGGTGATCCCTGGAGACTGGCGGCTGGCATGGTACAGCGGACAATGCGCGCTTCTGCAGGGCGAATTCGACAAGGCAGCAGCCGATTTCGATGCGGTGGCGGCCACGTTGCCCGGCGAGCTCGCCCCGAAGCTGGCGATGGCGGCCACCGCCGAATTGCGTGGTGAGTTCGATGAAGCTGCGCGACACTACGCCACGGTATGGCGGACGGATCGCAGCTACGTCAGCGCCGCGTTCGGTCTGGCGAGGCTGTACACGCAAGCGGGCGACCGGGCCGCCGCGATCAGCGCACTGGACCAGGTCGACCCCGCCTCGGCGCATTTCACTGCCGCGGGTTCGACCGCGATCGAGATACTGCTCGACGGCCGAACGCCGGAGAGCCTTGACGAGCGGACGTTACTTGATGCCGAGAGGCGCGCCGCAGCACTGACTCTCGAATCGACCGCCAAGCGGGCGGCGGTTCGGCTGCGGGTGCTCGGTTCGGCGTTGGACTGGTTGCAGGCGGGAAACAAGAACACCGCCCAACGACTCTTCGGCGCCGCCTTCGACGAACGTGCCATCCGGACCGGGTTGGAACGCGCCTACCGCGACATCGCGCGTGCCACGACCGACGTGTGGGAGCGCATCGAATTGGTGGAGAAGGCCAACACAATTCGGCCGAGGACACGCATATGACCGGCAGCAGGCGCTTGTCGTGGCCGTTGACCGGCCGCTCGGAAGAGATGCGTGCGATCGGGACGGCGATCTTGGCTTCCGACGTTTCCGGCATCGTGATCTGTGGCGCGGCAGGCGTGGGCAAGAGCCGGGTCGCCCGTGAGGCGTTGTCAGGCGCTGTGTCGCAGGGATGCGAAGCCCGTTGGGCGGTCGGCACATCCGCGGCTCGGGCGCTCCCGCTGGGTGCTTTCACCGCGTGGGCCCAGTCGGGGGTCACCGACACCGTTCAGCTGGTGCGCGCGGTGATTGATTCGCTGACGGCCGCGGCGGCGGAGACCACGGTGGTGGTCGGTGTCGATGACGTGCATCTTCTCGATGACCTTTCGACATTCGTTGTGCAGCAGATCGTGCAGCGCGGCGCGGCGAAGGTGGTGCTCACCGTGCGCGATGGTGAACCGATTCCCGCCGCGGTACAGGAGATCTGGCGCGATGGCCAGTTCGAGCGGCTCGATCTGCAGCCACTGTCACTCGACGAAACCGGCACACTGCTGTCCGCCGCTCTTGGCGGATCGGTGGATCCGGACGCTGCGCAGCGGTTGTGGACGCTGACTTGTGGCAACGTGTTGTATCTGCGCAACATCGTCGAGCAGGAGGTCGCCGACGGCCGCCTCGAAATGCAGCACGGGTACTGGCGGTGGACCGGTGATCCGATCGTGGCGCCGGGCTTGGTCGAGCTGATCGAGTCCCGCATCGGTGACCTACCAGCGCCGGTTGCCGATGTGATCGATGCGCTGGCCGTCGGGGAGCCGATCGAGTTGGCGGCCCTGACGCGGATCACTGATCCGGCGGCGGTCGAGGAGGCGGACTCGCGTGGCCTCATCACGCTCGAGCCGGGCGCCGACACCGTCGAGGTGCGCGTGGCGCATCCGCTCTACGGCGAGGTGCGCAGGAGACGCGCGGCGCCCACCCGGCTGCGGCGGCTACGCGGGCTGGTAGCCGGCGAACTGGCCGCATCCGTTGACCGCGACGACGTCCGGGTCGTGGTGCGCCGCGCCACCTTGAGTCTCGACTCCGACCTCACGCCCGACGCCGACCTGCTCGTCAGGGCGGCCCACGGTGCGGTGTGGCTGGCGGATCTGCCCCTCGCCGACCGACTGGCGGAAGCCGCGATCCGCGGAGGAGCGGGACACGAAGCGAACTTTGTTCGCGCGCATGCACTCTCGTGGCTCAGCCGTGGCGAAGAGGCCGACGCGGCGCTCGCCGAGGTTCGCACCAGCGAGTTGTCCGACGAAGACCGTGCCAGACTCGCGTTCCTGCGGGCCAGCAACATGCTCTGGGTGCTCGCCGACCCCACGCGCGCGAAACAGCTCATCGACGACGCGTCGCGCACCACATCACCACCGGCTCGTAGCTATATCGACGCCTTCCTCACGGTGTATTGGTTTGCGATGGACCAGCCGGGTTCGGCTGTGCAAACGTCGAAAGACCTTGCGTTAGAAGACCTGCCCGCGGTCGTCGACGCTGAGATGGCCTGGGCGCTCGCTGCCATGTCCGCAGATGCGGGGCGAATCACCGAAGCGGTGGCCGCCGCAGACGCGGGTTACACCGTTGCGACGCGCTCGTTCGACGCTCCGCAGATGGGGTTCAATATCGCCGACGCACACGTCAGCGCGCTGCTGTTGTCCGGCCGGATCATGGACGCCGTTGAGGTGGCCGAGCGAGTGCGGCGGCAGGGAGCCGACCTCCCGGGGGCGGCGCACTTCCTCGGCGCTGCGGTGGCGGGCCGGGCCGCACTTGGTGCCGGCCGCCTGGACACTGCGGGTTTGTTACTGGACCAGGCAGCCGTAGCGTTATCCGCCTTGGGGCATGCCATCGGCTGGGGCTACCGCTATCACATTCCCTACGCGACCGCTCTCGCCATCACGGGTTCCGTGGATGAGGCGGCCGCCACGCTTGCCGAGATCGACATGCTGCAGCGTCCATTTCGGTCACTGGACTATGAGCGGAGCCTGGCCCGCGCATGGGTGGCCGCCGGCCAGGGCGTCGTCAGTGAGGCGATCACCATCTTGTCGTCGGCGGCCGAAAGAGCCCGCGCCAACGGGCAATTCGCGGCAGAAGTGATCTGCCTGCAAGCCGCCACCCAGTTCGGGGACCGTTCGGGCGCGCAGCGGTTACGCGAGCTCGAGGCGATCGTCGAGGGGCCACGCGCGACCCTCGCTGCCCGGTTCGCCGAGGCTCTGCGTGACGGAGACGCCGCCGAACTAGCCGCGGTATCCGAGGACTTCGAGCGCATGGGCGACCTGGTAGCGGCCGTTGATGCGGCCGCGCATGCGGCCAATCGGTATCGCCGCCAAGAAATGCGCGGGTCGGCGTTGACATGCTCGACACGCGCGGATGCACTAGCGCAGCAATGCGGCGGCGTCAGTACCCCGGCGCTTCGCCAGGTCAGCGAGCCGTTACCGCTGACCGATCGCGAACTCGAGATCGGCATGTTGATCGCCGACGATTTGTCGAACCGCGCAGTGGCCGAGCGACTGTCGCTTTCGGTACGCACCGTCGAAAGCCACATGTACCGGGCCATGTCGAAGACCGGAACCAACAGCCGCGACGAACTCGCGAACCTGCTGCGCCGCGCTCGACGTCGCGACTAGGTACGACAGCGCACCCAGCGGCCGAAATTGCAGTGGTCCGCTACTGAATTCACCGCGCCTGACGCGAGCGACGCTTCTACTGCGGAGTTTCCGCAGCCAACGGAACTTACACACACGAGAAAGACAGAACCATGAAGAGCGTCCTACTCAGTTCCCTCGTCGCCGGCGCACTGACCGCGACGGCGCTCGGACTGACCACAACCGCCAACGCCGCACCGGCCGGCCCGTCATCGGTCGATGCCACGATCAACCAACTGCGAGCGCAGGGCTACGACGTCATCGTGAACCGCGTCGGCACCGCTCCATCCGAGCAGTGCACGATCAGCGCGGTTCGCCCCGGCCAGACGTTCTCGCGCACCGACACCGGATCCGGGCAACCCGGCGCCTGGGACGAACTCGTCACCACGGTGACAAGCAACACCGTCTACGTCGACATCGTCTGCTGACCTCTGTTCGCAGATTGTCATTGCCCTGACCAGCGATAAGGCACAGACTGTCATGAGCGTCGAAGGGGGAACCTTGGCCGAATCGAGCGAACGCACATCCCGCACCTCGAGGGCCTCTTTCCGGCAATACCAAGAGTTGCGGGACGCCCGGCACCAGTCCGCGGCGAGCCGCGAAATCCTCGCGGCTCTCGGCCGTGCGGCCGCCAACCCCGGGGACGTACTGGACACTGTCGTCGAGAACGCCGCGCGCCTCTGTGGAGCACACGCCGCCCTGCTGTACCTCCTCGAGGGCGACGTGTTCCGCCTCTCGCGAGTCTCCGGCGAGATCCCGGCTGAATATGCCAGACACCTCCAAGATGTGCCGCTCGCCAGGAACCGTTCGTCGGCCATCGGGCGCGCGGCCGAGGACATGCGCACCCATCACATTCCCGACGTACTGAAGGACGCCGACTACGGACGCAGCGACCTCCAGAAACTCACCGGTTTCCGCACCCTTCTGTCGACGCCGATGATCCTGCAGGACGAGGTCGTCGGCGTGCTGTCGATGTGGCGGACCGACGTCGCGCCCTTCGACGAGCGCGAACGCGAGCTCCTCGAGGAGTTCGCCGCTCAGGGCGCGATCGCGCTGCGACTCGAGTCCAGGGGGGCCGAGCTGGCCAGCAAGGTGGGGCAGCTGGAGGCGCTCCGTGAGGTGGGCGAGGCCATCGGCTCGAGCCTCGATCTCGACGAGGTGCTCGATCAAATCGTCACCAACGCGGTGCGGCTCACCGGAACCGACGGCGGATCGATCATGGAGTACGACGAGGCCGGTGACTGCTTCCACGTCAGAGCAGCGTGCGGCAGCAGCCCAGAACTGCTGGAACAGCTACGGGCAATCACGATCCATCGGGCATCGACGCTCGTCGGTCAGACGGCGCTGGAAAACCGGCCCCGCGAGGTTCCCGATCTGGCGCAGGCGGAGCTCGACCCTCACCTGGACGTCCTGTTCCGCGACGGCTGGCGCTCGGTGCTCGCGGTTCCCATGCTGCGCGGCGACAAGATCGTGGGCGTGCTGGTAATCCGGCGCAGGAGCACGGGCACGTTCCCACCCGATATGACAGAGCTGCTGCAGACCTTCGCCAGCCAGTCGGCGCTGGCCATCGTCAACGCACGCCTGTTCAGGGAGCTGCAGACGAAGACCAAAGAGCTCGAGATCGCCAGCCATCACAAGTCGGAGTTCCTGGCCAGCATGTCCCACGAACTGCGGACCCCGTTGAACGCGGTGATCGGTTTTTCCGAGGTGCTGCTGGATCGGATGTTCGGCGAGCTCAACGAGCGCCAGGACGAGTACCTGCACGACATCTTGAATTCGGGCCGCCACCTCCTCGAGCTGCTCAACGAGATCCTGGACCTGTCCAAAGTCGAAGCGGGTCAGATGGTGCTCGAGCCCAGCACGTTCAGGGTCGCCAGCGCCCTGGAGTACTCACTTGCAATGGTCCGCGAGCGCGCGACGCTGCACGCCATAACCGTCACGGTTGAGGTCGGCGAGGACGTCGACACGATCGACGCCGACGAACTGAAATTCAAGCAGGTGGTCCTCAACCTGGTCTCCAATGCCGTCAAGTTCACACCCGACGGCGGCAGCGTTTCCGTCCGCGCCTACCGCAACGGAACCGAGCTCGTCGTCACCGTCACTGACACCGGCATCGGGATACCTCCGGAGGACCACGAACGCATCTTCGAGTCCTTCCAGCAGGGCCGCCGCGGCGCCCCGAAAGAGGAGGGCACCGGCCTCGGGCTGACGCTGTCACGACGCATCGTCGGGCTGATGGGAGGGCGGATATGGCTCGAGAGCACGCCCGGTGTCGGAAGCACGTTCGGCATCTCGATCCCGGGCCTGCCCAAGCACGCGCGCGACGTCACCTCGCCCGGGCTTCGCGCGCTTCCCGTAGTCGTCCTCGTGGACGACGACCGCGCGTCCCTGGATCTCCTAGCGGCCTATCTGAACGGTTCGCCTACCCGGGTGTTGCGGGCCCGCGACGGTGTCGAGGCTCTCAAGGTGATCCGCAGCGCTCTGCCGGCCGCGGTCGTGCTCGACATCAAGCTGCCACGCCTGGACGGCTGGCAGGTACTGGCCGAGCTCAAGGCGGACCCCCTGACCGCCGCTATCCCGGTGGTCATTGCCTCAGTCGTCGACGATCGGCCTCGGGGTCTGTCACTCGGCGCAAACGCGTATCTCCGCAAGCCGATTCGGCGCGATGAGCTCGTCGATGCGTTGCGAAACGCGGGCGCCCTGGGTTCGGATTCGTCATGACGCAGCGCAAAATCCTTGTGGTAGAGGACAATCCGCTGAATCTCAAACTCGTCCGCGACGTTCTTCAGGTCGCGGGGTACGACGTCATCGAAGCTCAGTCCGGGGAAGACGGCCTGCGCGCCGCACGGGAGAACCCTCCCGATCTGGTGCTGATGGATCTCCAGCTACCCGGTATCGACGGAACCGAGACACTGCGCAGGCTGCGGCAGGGCACACTTGGACCGGACGTGCCGATCGTCGCCGTCACCGCGTTCGCGATGGCCGAGGATCGGGAGCGCGCGTCGCTGGCCGGCTTCGACGGATACGTCGAGAAGCCGATCAGTGTGCGCGCCCTGCCCGGTCAGGTCGAGGCGTTCCTCGGCAGGCAGGCACAGTGATGGACCGGCCCGTGACGGTGTTGGGTGTCGACGACCAGCCGGCCAACGTGAGGCTGCTCGACGCGGTCCTCACGCCGCGCGGTTATCGGGTTCTCACCGCGGCATCGGGGCCGGAAGCACTCGCGTTGCTCGAAACCGAAGACGTCGACCTCGTGCTGCTCGACATCGTGATGCCGGACATGGACGGGCACGAAGTGTGTCGCAGGATCCGATCAACGCCTGCGACGGAATTCCTTCCGGTCGTGATGATTACGGCCAGCGGAAGTG
>DATFCF010000053.1:0-3862 GCA_035253445.1 Mycobacterium sp. | reverse complement strand
GGCTCATTCAGGCGGGACTCGCGACCCGGAAGGTGCACCAGGCGAAGCGCAATCTCGGGTGCCAGATGGCGCCCGAAGACGCGGTAACTGCCGGGGCCCGCCCCGGCGTGCGGGATGCCGATCACTGTGAGCGCTGCAGCTTGTGCCGTCGGCGGCGGGGGAAGCAGCCACCGCGGTGCCGAGTTCCCGGCCGTAGCAGTCGCCGGGTCGGTACGAAGCGGAGCCAGAGTCGGGGGGTCGGGATTCGCCATGCGCGATCTCCTCTTGTTGCCTCGGCGTCAGCGCACGATCCGGACGACATCGAGTGCGTTCGTCAGGTATAGATTGCGCGCGGTTTGGCGTTGCCGCTTTCCCGAGGACGTCTTCGGCAGCGTTCCTGGCTTGATGAACACGACCGCGTGCGGCGCATGATCGACCTCTGAACGCAAAGAGTCGATAATGGTGCGGCCGAGGCCGTCGAGATCGGAGCTGCGGCCCTCCGCCACCACGACCATTCGCTCTCGGTCTGGAACGGAGAACGCTACTACGTTCCCGCTACGGACCCCGGGGATGCGTTCGACTACCTGCTCGTAATCCTCGGGATAGAGATTGCGGCCGCCAGCAATGACCATGTCCTTGATCCGACCACAGATCACCAACTCGCCGTTGTCGATGAAGCCAAGGTCTCCGGTGGACAGCCAGCCGTCACATACGGTGTCGCCGGGATCGATACGGCCACCGGCTGTCCAGTAGCCCGGGGTGACGCCCGGGCCTCTCACCGATATTTCTCCCACCCCGCGCTCGGGTAGAGGTTTCCCGTCGCGCCCGCGGATCTGCACCTCGGTGCCCGGGATCGGCGGACCGCAGCTCACCAGCCGGCGCTGAGGCCGCGCCTCACCCAAAGCACGATCCGGTCCGGCGTTGCTGGCGTCGATGATCCGCACCTCCTCGCGGCAATTGCCGCCGGACACTGCCAATGTAGCCTCGGCCAGGCCGTACATCGGGCAGATGGACGTTCGTCGGAGGCCAGCCGCTCCGAGGACGTCCTGTGCGCTTGCCAGGGCGTCCGGATCGATTGATTCCGCACCATTGATTGCGACTCGCAGACCGGATAGGTCTAAGGATGCCGGTCGAAGCGACTGGACCTTCGCGGCGAGCCCGTATGCGAAGTTCGGTGCCGCGGTCATCGTGGCGCGGTAGTCACTGATGGTTCGCATCCAGCAGCCAGGCTGTTCCATGAACCGCGCGGTATCCATCAGGATGATGTCAGCACCCGCGGCGGCCATGCCCGCTAACGAAACGATTCCCATGTCGTGATACAGGGGCAACCAACTGACGAATCTGTCCGAAGCGCTGAAGCCGGCCCGTTCTCCGGCCGCGGCGACGTTACGAATCAACTGCTCCTGCGTAACGGGTACCGCCCTCGACGTCGCTGTCGTGCCGGAGGTGAACTGCAGGAGTCCGACACTCGAAGGGCTGGGCATCGCCGGCAGCGAGGTGCCATGGGCGGTGTATTCGCGAAGATGGCTCAGGCTGACGACGTTGATACGCATTCTTCCGGCAAGCAACGGCGCGATCTCATCGGTCGTGACCAGAAGCGCCGGCTCAGCGGCCTTGGTCCTGCGCTGTATCTCTTCAACAAACGCCTCAGTAGTGCCTCGCCGCGGTCTCGGCAGTACGACCGGGATGGCTCCGAGGCGCCACATGCCGAACAACGTGATCAGAACGTCCATGCTGGTCGGTGCGAGCAGGCATACCCGGTCCCCCGGAGAAACACCGTGTGCGCTGAGCGCTGATGCGACTTGATCGGCGAAGCCGGCGAGCTCCCGATAATCCAGCCGACGAGGGCGCATCTTCTCGTCCATGGTGGTTATTCCCGCGTTGGCCGCTGCGCTCCGTACGGCCTCCAGGATGGCGGGTCCCTGAGCAGTCGAAACGGTCATCACGTCGTGCTCGGATCTTGTTGCGGACACGTCCACCTCCGCTTGATCGGTCCTCAGGGAGGCTAGTGCTGTTACGACCGCCCGGGAGGGCGCGACCGGAGCGCAATTGGAGCCAATAGCTGCCGCCCGTCCGGGGTGCCCGATCGGCTACTTACATTGCTGTGCCCCGATGGGCGTTGTCGCCACGGTCTGCAGCGAGCAGCGTCGGAGCGCGCGCGGACCAGCACGCGTTTGCCGTCGCCGTAAAAGGCCGAACACATAGGTCGCCGCAAGACGCCCACCACATAGGAGGACATATGGGATCGATGGGTATGGCAGCGGACGGCGACAGGACCGCCGACCTCTCGGATCCCGGATTCGCCGACCGTGTCCAAGGCATCGCCGACGATGCAGCCCGTGAGGCACTGCTAGCACAGGCGCTGTTCAATTTCCTGGTGCGGGCGCAGGCGCTTGGCCAACAAGAGGACCTCGAGACTCCAGCCGTACTTGAATCCCTAGTAGCAGTGGAGCTCAACGTGATTCTCGACGCGCACCTTGGCGTCGAGCTCGAGTTCGCCATGCTACGCCGCCCTGTCAGTGCCCGGGACCTGGCCATCGCAGTTGCCACTCTCCTGACGCAGGCACCGACACCCGCCGCTCGGCCCGTCCTGGCTACTGACCCGGAGGGTCGGTTCGAGCCTTTCGGGTTGACGGATCTGCAGCAGGCGTATTTGTTGGGTCGGGCCGGCTTCTTCGCGTTGGGTAATGTGCCGGCGGCGTTCTATGCCGAGATCGATGTGGCCGGTGTGGATGTTCCTGGGCTGGAGGCGGCCTGGCGGCTGCTGATCGACCGGCATGACATGTTGCGTACGGTTTTCACCGAGGACGGCCGTCAGCGGGTGCTGGCGCAGGTGCCTACGTACCGTTTTCAGCGCTATGACCTGCGAGGGCTCCCGGCCGAGGGTAGGGCCCAGGAATTGTCGGCGGTGCGGGAGCGGATCTCGTCGCGGTTCCGGCCGACCGATACCTGGCCGCTGTTCGAGGTCGCGGTGTGTGATCTCGACGCCGACAACGCGCGTATCCACCTGGCCATCGACCTGCTCATCGCCGACGGAACGACCCTGGCCATGATGGTCGACGAATGGAACAAGCTGTACCAAAACCCGAAGGCAGAGATCCCGACGGCGGCGGTGTCGTTCCGGGATTATGTACGCGCGTTGGGTGAGGTGGAGTCGTCGGAGGCGTTCGGCCGGGCTCGTGAGTACTGGCTGGCACGGATGCAGGACTTGCCACCGGCGCCGGCTCTACCGTTGCGGGTGGCGCCGGAGTCGTTGGACGTGGTGCGGTTCGCGTCGCGCGATTTCCAGCTGGATGCGCAGCGGTGGACCCGGCTGCGGCAGCGGTCGTTGAGCAATGGCCTGACCCCGTCGATGGTGCTGTGCTGGGCCTATGCCGCTGTGTTACGGGTCTGGTCCGGTACACCGTCGTTCACCTTGAACGTCACGATCAACGACCGGCTACCGGTTCACCCGGACGTCAACCGCATCCTCGGCGAATTCACGTCCCAGGTCCTCACCGAGGTCTCTGTCGATGCGCGTGACACTGTACGTGAACAGATAGCAACACTTCAGGACCGCTTTTGGACGGACTTCGAACACCGCACGTTCACCGCGGTCAGCGTGCTGCGTGAACTAGCACGCCATAGCGGCGGCACCCGCACCACCATGCCATACGTCTTCGACGCAGTACTCGGTGAACACCTGAAGGAGGATGCGTTGCCCTCCTGGTTCCGTGGTGTTCCATACGTAGCAACCACGGCTCCGCAGGTTGCGCTTGAGTGTCAGGTGTTTGAGCTTGGTGGTGGGTTGCGGGTGAGTTGGGCGGTGGTGGAGGAGTTGTTCCCGCCCGGTCTGGTGGATTCGGTCGTGCGCGCCTTCGGCAGCCTGCTGCAGCGGCTGGCC
>DATFCF010000052.1:0-3011 GCA_035253445.1 Mycobacterium sp. | reverse complement strand
GTTTCACGTCCCGGTGCAGGATGCCGACCCGGTGCGCGGTCTCCACCGCCGCCGCCATCTTCACCCCCAGCCGGAGCGCGTCCTCCAACGGCAGCGGGCCGTGGCGGCGGATCCGCGCGTCGAGACAGTCCTTTGGGTGATACGGCATCACGAGGTAGGGGCGGCCGCTGTCGGTGACACCGACGTGCAGGGCCGTAACAATGTTCGGGTGCCCGGTGAGCCGGCCCATCGCCCGCTGTTCCCGGACGAACCGGGCCCGGTTCTCCTCGTCCAGGTCGGCGGTGAGAATCTTGACCGCCACGGTGCGGTCCATCGACGGTTGCCGGCAGCGGTAGACCACCCCGAAACCACCGTGTCCGATTTCGTGGGCATCCTCAAACCCGGCCGCACTCAGCTCCGCCGTGTCCGTCGGGTCATCGCGCTGGGTCTTGAACGGATCACCTGCGGCCATTGGAATGTCCTCGCTCCGACTCCTTGGCAGTGTCGAGAACAGGACTCGAAGGGTACGACCATTGAGGATGCAACATGCCACTCTCCTCAGAAAGTTGTGCCCTCAGGATACGACGTCTGAGGGCTACCCAGGACTTCTCAACGAGGAACGACGATGGGCGTAGGCCGATCAGTCTGTTCATGGCAACTGGCGGAGTCGCAGAGCGTTCATGCCCGCGCGCGTCTATCGATGATCTCGCAGGCTCGCAGGCTCGCAGGCTCGCAGGCTCGCAGGCGGCGAGGCATGCGGCGGTGATCTGCACCGTGAGTCTGCGACCGGATGCAACGCTGCGGGGTAGATCACGTCTCTGAGTCCTCAAGTCCATCAACGACACGGTCACCAATGCCGCCGCGTCACCGGGGACCTCGACGCAGCTTCGCGGTAAGAAATTGGATCCTTGCTGGGTGAGCCGTCGACAAAAGGTTGCACACCGCACGGGAACTACTGCCGGACAGAAGCTTCGAGAAGATGTGACTTGCGACCGTCGACGAGGATCCGATTCGAATATCCTCTCGGCGTACACGGCGATGAGGCCGTGAGAGTTGACGTTCGGGCGCAAGCCGGCGCCGGCTCAACCCGTGGTCACCCAACCGCAGCGACAGTTCGTTTCCCTGCTGCGCGAGCGCCGTTGTGGTCCTCGGAACGGGTATGAGGTCTCTCCCGTCGGACGAGTTGCGGTTTGTGTACGTCTGTACCCGCCGTCGTGTCCAATGAGTGCGGCGAAGAATTCAGCAAATCTGTCGTGATTCTGCCGTGCCGTGCCGCCGTTTCTCTAAATCGCTGTCAACCAAACCTTGCAGCTAAGAATGCGTCACAGCGTTCTGTTGGTAACCTGGATTGACCGCTGGGCCGAGCGAGGCAAGCACGTCGACGAAAGCGCATGACCGTTGTCTGCGAGCGCACCGGAGAAGGCCCGGTGGAGGCACTGACAGCACCTTTATTCGGACAAAGGGTGGATCGCGGTCAGCTGACGTGGTACCCGATACGCGCTGCTAACCGCACCCTTGGCGCAGCCTGATCGCAGCCTGAGCCGTCGGTTTCGAGGGTTGGCCTGCTGCAGGGGAGTGCCGCGGATCGGACAACGACTGGGCGAAAGAAGCGTAACGGATCGGCCTTGCGAGCAACGGCGTTTATGGTGTCGTTCCTGATGGAGTCTCGGTAACGCACTCGCCAGTCACCCCAACAGCAGCAGCGGGTCACCGGTGGACGCGCAAGGCTCATGTCTGGTGGCCAGCCCGTGAGAGGGCACCCTTCCCATCACTTAAGTCCCGCCTACAGATCTTGCTTTAGCCGGTTCGTTCGGGAGGAAGTAATCGCTGCTGCGCTCCCTCGCTACGGTCTGTGCACGGAGATCCCGATGTCCTGATCCTGGCCGGATGGCGAGTATAGGGTCGTTAGTGCGGAGCACCTGTTCGGGCCACGGTGGCCACCCGGCCCAAGGGCAGTCCGTGTACCGAATCGATCCCTCCCGCAAATGATCGCGGTGGCGGGGCGGGACCACGCCTTGACCAGACCATGACCACGGTCACCGGATCGACATATCGCGCCGTTGTGGTCAGTCGACCAGATCCGGCCCAATGGCGAATATCTCAGTGCGGCAATTGGTTTACGAACGATTCGACGAAATAAGACCTCGTTGTCGGGGCGCAGGGTGATCTTCCTCGTTACCGGAGAACAGTTGGCCCCGTAAGTTTCCGCTACCGTATCCCCCGTACGCGCGTCGGCGATCCGAGAGATCAGTGCATACACGAACCGGTAGTAGCCGATCTGCGAGTGGGACTGTCGGGATGCGCGGTCGGCCGCGAGAAAGTGCTCAGCTTTCCATGTGCGAGGTTCACCGCCTTGATGGCTGCGTCCTGCAGTTCGACGGTCGCGGTATTCGAGGCGCATCGGTCTGACGCCGGGTCGTCGCTCCGACAACGGCCCGATGTCGACCTACAGTGGCTCGCCCACCGTCTGCGCCCAGGGCCGTACGTGCACCCCGGTAGGGAGGTGATCGACACCATCAGTTCCCGCCAGGTCACCCGAGGCACGACGGAATCAACCCTCTTCCTCCGCGCTGGTACAGCCACTGATATTGCGAGCAAGCGCATTTGACTCGGGCATCCTTCCGCGATCCGGCAGCTTTTGAATTCCCTCACGGGCGGGTTGGGTTCGGACGTCACGGGTGGACGGTCGCCACCCACTGCTCGAATCGTGTCCGCAGGTCCGGTGCGGGGGTGGGGAGACCGGCGCCGCCGAACGCGCGGCGCACTGCCAGCTCGTACACTGCGGCCGGATCGTCGACCCAGACGAGGTGGTGATTGACTTCCAGGGTCGTGGCGCCGTGGAACGCCGTCCAGACGACGGCGAGCTCGTGTGCGGGTAGCTCGGGGGCGTCGAGGTCGGCCAGGGCGTCGATGATCGGTGCGAACACCGCGGTCTGTGCGGCAATGGTCGGGCCGCCGGGTGGGGCCTGGTAGCCGGGCAGTTGGTCGGAGAAGATCAGGTTGAATTCGCTGCGATGTGTCAGGGCCCAGGT
>DATFCF010000051.1:0-3403 GCA_035253445.1 Mycobacterium sp. | reverse complement strand
GATCGGCTCGAGGAACACGCACACCGTGCCGTCGACCTTCGCCGCCGCGACGCACGTGCGCAGCATCGCCGCCGCATCGTCGGGCCGCGCGGGCGAGGCGATCACGATGCCGGGGATGTCGCGCAGCACGCCGACCGCGTCGTCGTTGTGGAAGTGCCCGCCGAAGCCCTTCTGGTAGCCGTAGCCCGCCACGCGCACGACCATGGGATTGCGGTACTGCCGATTGGAGAAGAACTGCAGAGTCGCTCCCTCGCCGCGGATCTGGTCGGCCGCGTTGTGAAGGTATGCGAGGTATTGGATCTCTGGTATCGGAAGCAGTCCGGAGACTCCTGCGCCGAGCGCCAGCCCGAGGATGGACTGCTCGTCCAACAGGGTGTCGAACACCCGCGCCGAGCTGGTTCGGTTCAGCAGCCCGCGGGTGACCCCGTAGACGCCGCCCTTGCGGGCGACGTCCTCGCCGAAGACGATCGCCTCGGGATAACGGTCGAGGATGTCGTCGAGCGCGCGGTTGATTCCGATCGCCACAGTCATCGGCGCGTCGGGGTCGTTGGACCGCACCGAGGCGGCCAATGAGGCCGGTGACGCTGCAGCCGCGTCCTCCGCACCGGACACCAGCGGCGCCATCACCGCCTCGGCGCTGTCGAGCTGTGCGGCGTCGGCGACGTCGGCGGCCAGCTCCATCACCTCGGCGCGTTTGGCCTCGTAGCGCTCGACCGCCTCGGTAGGGGTCAGCACACCTTCGTTCACCAGCAGTTTCGCGGTGCGCACCAACGGATCCCGTTGGTAGTCTCCGGCAATCTCGTCGGGCCGACGGTAGGACGGCTCGTAATCGGAGCCGGCGTGGGCCATCAGCCGAACCGTGGAAAGATGCAGGAACGCCGGCCGCCGCCGAATCCTGACCCAGTCAGCGGCCGCCGTCGCGGCGTCGAACGCGTCGGGCAGGTCGCATCCGTCGGCGCCGAAATACGCCAAACCGGGGCGGTTTCGATAGCTCTGCTCGATCCAGCCACGCGGGGTCTTCACGCTGATGCCGATACCGTTGTCCTCGCACACGAACAACAGCGGCATCGGCACACCCTGATACGCCGAGTGCAGCGCGGCGTTGATCGCGCCGACGGCGGTCGAGTGGTTCGCCGAGGCGTCGCCGAAGCTGCACACCGTCACCGCGTCGTCCGGCCACTCGCAAGCGACTCCGAGTTTCTTGGCCCGTGCGATCGAGAACGCCACCCCCAGCGCACGCGGCAGATGCGAGGCGATCGTCGACGTCTGCGGGATGATGTGGAGGTCACGGCGGCCGAAGACCTTGTGCCTGCCGCCGCCGATCGGCTCGTCGGTGGCCGCTACGAGCCCCAGCAGCACATCGCGAAGCGGCTCGCGTCCGTCGACCAGCGCGCCGCGGGCCAGGAAGAAGGCGCCGGACCGGTAGTGCAACAGTGCCGGGTCGGTGGGTCGCAGCGCGGCTGCCACGGCGGCGTTGCCCTCGTGACCGGACGATCCGATGGTGTAATACCCCCTGCCCTGTGAGCGCAGCCAGCGCGCAGCGAGATCGAGATGCCGGCTGCCGAGCTGAACATCGAACAGCGCCAAGCACACTCGCGCCGTCAACGATGAGCCGGCACGCACCGGTTCGTCGTCAGCACTGCGGCGCGGCGAGGAGTCCATCGCCGCGATGGTTGCGGTGAAGTACTCGTCGATGGGTTCGGCCACGGGTCTCCTGCCTCAGCGGCTGATCGTGGGGCGGGCCACTACGTTACGGATGAATGCGACGATCTGCGCGGCGCCCCTGCCGTCAGGGTCCTGGTCGGGGTCGTAGATCGCGACGCTGCCGCCGATGCAGGACGCGGAAGTGGTGAACAACGCCAACACCATGTCGGTCAACTGCTCCCAGCTCAGGCCACCAGGTTCGTCGGGGAAGTCGGGCAGACCCTGCGCCGGGAACTCCACGGGGTCCAGCACGTCGAGGTCGATGTGCAACCACCACCGATCCACCTGTCCGGCAAGCTGCTCGATGGCGCGGCGTCCCGCCCCAGCGGGATCGTCGGCGACTTCAGCGAGCGGCGCCACCCACACGCCGCTGTCGGCGAGCGTGCCGACGTTGAACTGCTGCCGCCACCCGTCGTCGCGGGGGCCGAGCACCACGAGTCGGTCACGGCGCAGGGCGGGCAGGCGCTGACCCAGTTCACCGGCGAGCGTGCGACCCGTCAGCCCGAGCAGCAGCCCGATCTCGGTGTTGGCGGCCTCGCCGTCTTCGGACACGTCGAGCGGCATGGTGTCCTCGTGGCCGTCGATGAACACGAGGCCGACGTCACCGACGTGGTCGCGAAGCCCGGTCACGATGCCGAGCAAGGTGGAGCAGTCGCCGCCGTAGACGATCGGCAGCCTGCCCGACGTCACCGCCGCCCCGACGCGCTCGTTGAGTGCGTGCGTCATCGCCAGCAGCGCCTGTTCGTTGATCAGGCTGGTCGGACCGCGGGCCGGGTCGCCGCCGGGCAGGTCGAGGTCACTGTGGCCTGCGACGTGATGGTGTTCGAAGGCGTCGAGCAAGCCGGCGTCGCGCAGCGCCGTCGCCGCCCGCGCCTGATTGCCCGGTCGCCCGTAACCGTCGAACGGAACCCCGATCAGTTCGATCTCGGCGATCGTCCTGCTCCTCGCGTCCGCACCAACGCCGCCCTAACCCTCGGTGATCAGGCCGCGCTCGCCCTTGCCGGTCAGCAGCACGCCGCGGTCACCGTCGATGATCACCCCCCGAACATAGGTCGTATAGGGCGTTGCGCCGTCGAAAATCTCGTTCTTGACCTGTTCCGCCAGGATCGAGCGGCTACCGTCGGTCCACTGGTAGCGGTGCCTCGTCTCCGTCTCGCCCTGCCCGAGGTCTTCCGACTCGACTTCCAGCTCCACGTCGTCGGGCTTGGTGATGCCCAACGCCTCCAGCACCGCGTCGGGACCCCAGCCGTGCAGTTCGACGGGGCGGGTGGTCTCGCGCCGCACGCTGACGTCGACTCCGTCGACGAAGCGCACCAACCGCCATCCGTCGTCGGTGCCCAGGAACACCAGCCGCTGGCCGCCGGGAATCAACTCCACCACCAGGGCATCGGTGTCGACGGATACGGCGCGCACCGAAGTGACGTCATCCACCTGGTCCGCCCTGCGTTGCAACGCGGACAGGTGCCATGGCCGCACGATGCCGGAGAGCTCGCCCGACTGCAGCCGTGTCACCGCACCTGCGACCGCGCTGCTGATCACGCCCTCCTGGCAGCGCTGCGGCGCGGAACCGGCATCGGACATCGCGCGAAGGGACGCGTGCACCTCGGGTGCCAGGTCGACGGAAATCACACGAGCTCGATGGCTTCGGTGATGCCCGGCAGGATGCGGCTGGGCCGGAACGGGTATCGCTCGACCTCCT
>DATFCF010000050.1:0-6817 GCA_035253445.1 Mycobacterium sp. | reverse complement strand
AATACCTGGTCACGAACGTTGCTCTTGTAGTGGCTCACGTTTCCTCCTCGTCGAGAATGCCACTTGTGGTTGGGTACTCGGGATAAGTTACCCACCAGTAACTGGCCCAACTATACCGCTCGGTAACTTCAACACAAAGCGTGTGCGAGCAATTTCCACGAGCTAACCAACCGAGCGGTTGGCCGGAGTGTCAAATTCCCTGTTGACATGTGTCTGAGCAGGGGATTGTCGCACCTGTGAGACTCGTCACTGAAGTGCCCGTTAGGGTGATCCGGTGCTTCGTGTCGCGGTGTGGGGAACCGGAAATATGGGGGGCACAGCAATCCGGTCGGCGGTGGCATTTCCTGGGTTGCAGCTGTCCGGGGTGATCACGTCGTCGCCGGACAAGAACGGCAAGGACGCCTCGACGTTCGCGCTGATGGATTCGCCGACCGGGGTCACGGCTACGACGGACGTGGACGCCGCGTCGGCCGACTGCGATGCCGTCGCCTATATGGCTTCGGGCGATATCCGTCCAGACGACGCGGTGGCCGACATCGAGAAGTGCCTGCGGGCCGGCGCGCATGTCGTCACGCCGTCGCTGTATTCGCTCTACGACCCGCGCTCGGCGCCGCCGGAATGGGTGGAGCGCCTGACCGCGGCGGCCGAGGAGGGCCGGGCGGGGCTGCTCGTCAGTGGAGTGGACCCCGGCTGGGGCAACGACGCGCTGGCCGTGATCGCTGCCGGGCTATGCACCCGGATCAAGTCGATTCACTGCCAGGAGATCTTCGACTACTCCTCCTACAACCAGCCGTACGCGGTCAAGGTCTCGTGCGGCTTCGGCGGCCCCATGGACGAGGTGCCGATGCTGCTGTTGCCGTCGATCCCGACGATGGTTTGGGGCGGCAACATCCGGCTCATCGGCCGAGGGCTGGGCCTCGAGATCGACGAGATCACCGAAGAAGTGGAGCGGCTTCCGCTCGAGAACTCGGTCGACACCGTGATGGGCCGGTTCGAGAAGGGCACGCAGGGTGCGTTCTGGCTCAAGGTCATTGGCTGGTCCGGCGGACGTGAGCGAATCGTCATCGACCACATCACCCGCATTCATCCGTCCTGTGCGCCGCAGTGGCCGCAACCCGACGAAGGAGTCGGCGATCATCGCGTGATCGTCGACGGTGATCCGCAGCTGACCATCGTCAGCCGTGCCGACGTGCCCGGCGGAACCCGCGCCGATGGCGGCAACACCACCGCGGCCAATCGGCTACTCGGCGCGATCGACTGGCTGGCCGCTCAGAAGCCGGGCATCTACGACGGCCTCGAGGTTCCGCTGCATCCGCCGCTGCCCGCCGAGGTGGAAGCGCAGCGCTGGGTTGACTAGGGATGCCGCCGGCGGCCACAGCCAGCGACGCCACAATCGGCACACCTGCATCAACCGTCCCTGGCGCGGACAATGGGTGTTGTGTCCGCCTCAGAGCGACAACATCGCGGCGATGATGCAGGCCAAGCAGAACCGCGTCGATTGTCGCTGTGACACGGGCATTTTGGGTGCTGTTACCGCCAGTGGCTGGTGTGACGGCAGCGATCCGTGGCGGACGAGGATCCAATATGCTCACGCTGAACGCAATCATCGACGCGGCTTCGGAGTGCAACGCGAATCCGGACGTCGCCGTAGCAACGCTGACATGTGAAGATGGAATCGATGAGCACCACCGACTTGAGCCCTACCACCCTGCGGGAAGCGTTTGGGCATTTCCCCTCGGGAGTCATCGCGATCGCGGCAGAAATCGACGGCACACGGGTCGGGCTCGCTGCCAGTACGTTCGTGCCGGTCTCGCTCGATCCGCCGCTGGTGTCATTCGCCGTGCAGAACACGTCGACCACCTGGCCCAAGCTCAAGGACTTGCCCTGTCTGGGTATCAGTGTGCTCGGCGAGGCGCATGACGCGGCCGCCCGCACCCTGGCCGCCAAGACGGGCGACCGGTTCGCCGGCCTGGAGACGGTGTCCACCGAGACCGGTGCGGTGTTCATCAAGGGGACCAGCGTGTGGCTGGAGAGCGCGATCGAACAGGTGGTTCCCGCCGGGGACCACCTCATTGTCATTCTGCGTGTAAGCGACATCACCGTGCATCCTGATGTTCCGCCGATTGTCTTCCACCGCAGCACGTTTCGCCGGCTGGGCATGTAACCCTGCCGGCTATCGAATCCTGTCAGGGACGCGCGCTCAGTTCTTCGCGATAACCCTTGATGCGCTGCTCAATCTCGGCAGCTTCATCGTGGCGGCCCTCTTTGTGGGCCAGTTCGGCGCGGCTGGTGAGTTCGCGAATCGCCGTGCGAATGTCGTTGATGCTATGGGGTTCTCGCATATTCACAGTGCTGCCTTTCGTCGTTGATTGGCCGCTCTATGAAGGGTACCCGCGTTCAGCAGTGTTTAATGCTCTTCGCGCGAGCGCTCACCGGTGTTTAATGCTCTTCACGCGAGCGCTCATCGGTGTTTAATGCTCTTCACGCGGGCGCTCATCGCCGCCGGAACAGTTTGTTCCCCAGCCACACCACCGGGTCGTATTTGCGGTCAGCAGCGCGTTCCTTCATCGGAATCAGCGCGTTGTCGGTGATCTTGATGTGTTCTGGGCACACCTCGGTGCAGCACTTGGTGATGTTGCAGTAGCCAAGGCCGTTCTCATCCTGCGCTTGCTCGGGCCGACGGTTGAGCGTGTCGAGCGGGTGCATGTCCAGTTCTGCCTGGCGCATCAGGTAACGCGGCCCGGCGAACGCCTTCTTGTTCTCCTCGTGATCACGCACCACGTGGCAGGTGTTCTGGCACAGGAAGCATTCGATGCACTTGCGGAACTCCTGTGACCGGTTCACGTCCTCCTGGGCCATCCGGTACTCGCCGGGCTGCAGATCCTTCGGCGGCGTGAACGACGGGATCTCCCTGGCCTTTTCGTAGTTGAACGACACGTCGGTGACGAGGTCGCGGATCACCGGGAAGGTCCGCAACGGGGTGACGGTGATGGTCTCGGTCTCGGTGAAGGTCGACATTCGCGTCATGCACAGCAGCCGCGGCCGGCCGTTGATCTCCGCCGAGCACGACCCGCACTTGCCCGCCTTGCAGTTCCAGCGCACGGCGAGGTCGCCGGCCTGGGTCTGCTGCAGCCGGTGGATGATGTCGAGCACCACCTCGCCCTCATTGACCTCGACGGAGAAGTCCTGCAGCTGGCCGCCGTCATCGTCACCGCGCCAAACCCGCAACTTCGCTTGATAAGCCATCAGCTTCTCCTTGCCGGGTGGTTGGCGAGTTCTTCTGCAGTGAAGTACTTCTCTAGCTCTTCGATGTCGATCAACTCGAGCAGGTCGTCGCGCATCGGCACCTGGTCCTCGCGGGTGATGCTGACATCGGGCACCACCGCGTCACCTCCAACCCGGCATACCAGCAGGGTTTTGCGCCATTGCGAGTCCATCGACGGGTAGTCGTCGCGGGTGTGGCCGCCGCGACTCTCAGTGCGCTCCAGCGCGGCCTTGGCCACACACTCGCTGACCAGCAGCATGTTGCGCAGGTCGACGGCCAGGTGCCAGCCGGGGTTGAACTGCCGGTGACCTTCCACCCTCACGTTCTTGAAACGCTCGCGCAGCTCGTTCAGCTTGCCCAACGCCTCGGACACCTCGTCGGCCTTGCGGATGATGCCGACCAGGGTGTTCATGGTGTCCTGCAGGTCGAGCTGCAGGGTGTAGGGATTCTCGGCTGCGTCGCCGTTGCTCGGTCCCTCGAACGGCGCCAGCGCCAGCTTGGCCGCCGCGTCGAGTGCGCCTTCGGAGACTGCGGGCCGGTCGGACAGTGCGCGGACGTAGTCTGCGGCGCCCAGCCCGGCGCGACGCCCGAACACCAGCAGGTCCGACAGCGAGTTGCCGCCGAGCCGGTTGGAGCCGTGCATGCCGCCGGAGCACTCGCCCGCTGCGAACAGGCCGGGCGTCTTGGCTGCGCCGGTGTCGGGGTCGACCTCGATGCCGCCCATCACGTAGTGGCAGGTCGGTCCGACTTCCATCGGCTCCTTGGTGATGTCGACCTCGGCCAGCTCCATGAACTGGTGATACATCGACGGCAGCCGGCGCTTGATCTCCTCGGCGGGCAGCCGCGACGCGATGTCGAGGAAGACGCCGCCGTGCGGCGAGTTGCGGCCGGCCTTCACCTCGGAGTTGATCGCGCGCGCCACCTCGTCGCGGGGCAGCAGATCAGGAGTGCGGCGAGCCGAGTCGTTGTCCTTCAGCCACTGGTCGGCCTCATCGATGGATTCGGCGTATTGGCCCTTGAACACCGGCGGGATGTAGTCGAACATGAACCGCTTGCCATCGGAGTTCTTCAGCACTCCGCCGTCGCCGCGCACACCCTCGGTGACCAAGATGCCCTTGACGCTGGGCGGCCACACCATGCCGGTCGGGTGGAACTGGACGAACTCCATGTTGATCAGCGTCGCGCCTGCCCGCAGCGCGAGCGCATGCCCGTCGCCGGTGTACTCCCACGAATTCGACGTCACCTTGTAGGACTTGCCGATTCCGCCGGTGGCCATCACCACGGCCGGCGTCTCGAACAGGATGAACCCGCCTGTTTCGCGCCAGTAGCCGAACGCCCCTGCGATCCGATCACCATCTTTGATGAGGTCGGTGACGGTGCACTCGTGGAACACCTTGATGCGAGCCTCGTAGTCGCCGAGCTCGGCCTTGTCCTCCTGCTGCAACGAGACGATCTTCTGCTGCAGAGTGCGGATGATCTCCAGGCCCGTGCGGTCGCCGACGTGCGCGAGCCGCGGGTAGGTGTGCCCGCCGAAGTTGCGCTGGCTGATGCGCCCGTCCTTGGTGCGGTCGAACAGCGCGCCATAGCTTTCCAGTTCCCACACCCGGTCGGGGGCCTCGAGCGCGTGCAGCTCGGCCATCCGCCAGTTGTTCAGAAACTTGCCACCGCGCATGGTGTCTTTGAAATGCGTCTGCCAATTGTCTTTCGGGTTGGTGTTGCCCATCGCGGCGGCGCAGCCACCCTCGGCCATCACGGTGTGGGCCTTACCGAATAACGACTTAGAGACCACCGCCACCTTCAAGCCGCGTTCGCGCGCCTCGATGACCGCACGCAAACCCGCGCCGCCGGCACCGATGACGACGACGTCGTATTGGTGCCGTTCGACCGGCGATGAGCCGCTTGCGCGAAGCGCATCAGACTGGGCCATATACCCTCACTATTTCAATCAATAAACGAAAAACGTTCTCAGCCAATGAATCTGAGATCGGAGATGGTGCCGCTGGCGACCAGCATGATGTAGAAGTCGGTGAGCATCAGGGTGCCGAGCGTGACCCACGCATACAGCTTGTGGCGGTTGTTGAGCACGCTCACCTGCGACCAGAACCAGTAACGCACAGGATGCTTCGAGAAGTGCTTGAGCCGGCCTCCGACGATGTGCCGGCACGAATGGCACGACAGCGTGTACACCCACAGCATCACCACGTTGACAACCAGAATCACGTTGCCCAAACCGAATCCGAAGCCGGTGGGAGAGTGGAACGCGACGATCGCATCGTAGGTGTTGATCACCGAGATGATCCCGGCGGCATAGAAGAAATAGCGGTGCGTGTTCTGGATGATCAGCGGAAAGCGGGTCTCGCCGGTGTATTTCGCGTGCGGTTCAGCGACCGCACATGCGGTCGGGGACTGCCACACCGACCGGTAGTAGGCCCCGCGGTAGTAGTAACAGGTCAGCCGGAACAGCAGCAGGAACGGTAGTGACAACGCCGCGAACGGAATCCACCACACGTCGGGGATGATCTGCGGCCAGAAGTGGCTGGCTTCCGGAAGGCACCCCTTGCTCATGCACGGGGAGTAAAACGGCGTCAGATAGTTGTATTCCGCGACGTAGTAGTTGTTCTGCAGGAACGCCCGCACCGTCGCGTAGATCACGAACGCGGCGAAGCCCAGATCCACGACCAGTGGCGACTGCCACCACCGGTCGGTGCGCAGGGTGCGCTGCGGTATCTCGGCACGGCCCGGCGAGTAGACGCCGGTCGCTTTGCGGTCGGCGGTGGGTGCGCTCACAGTTCCCTCTCGGTGTTGATGTATCCCGGCGCGATCACGTGCTCATCGGGTGCCGCCGAGACCCTCGTCGTCGACATCGCGCCAGAAGTCGGTGTCGTACTGGGTGTCCGGGATCGGAATCCGCTCGCCGCCGTGCTGGGGATGGCTCACACCGCGGCCGAGCTCCAACTCCTCGGCGTCAATGTCCAGCCGGTCGATGTCATTGAGGATGCGTTCGGCATCGTTGACGATGCGACGCGTCGCGGGGCTGTCACCGTACTTCGACGCTAACGACGTCACGCAGCGCCGTAGGCTGCCGATTAGCTCGTGAAGCTCGGTGAGTTCGGTTGTGGCGGACAAATTGACCTCCTTGGGCTGAAGGGTGTCAGCGATCACAGTACGACACCCGATGCTAGCTACATCATGCTGTTCAGAGTGAGACAGATCACGTAGTGGAAGTGGAGGTAGGTCCTTGTCATACGAGGTTCTCAAGAAGCGGGCCGACGCCTTGCTGGCCTTGCACCAACCCGGTAACCCGGTGTTTTTGCCGACGGTTTGGGACGCGTGGTCGGCCAAGCTCGCGGTCGAGGCGGGGTTTGTCGCACTCACCATCGGCAGCCACCCGCTGGCGGACTCCATCGGCAAGGCAGACCAGGAGGGTATGACGTTCGACGACGTGCTCACCCGCGTCAAGCAGATCACCGCCGCCGTTGACGTGCCGGTATCGGTCGACATCGAATCCGGCTATGGCGAAGCGCCCACCCGCCTCATCGAAGGACTGCTGGA
>DATFCF010000049.1:0-2448 GCA_035253445.1 Mycobacterium sp. | reverse complement strand
AGTCGGCGCTGTCCAGCCAAGTCGTCATGCAGTTGTTCGAGGCGGCGGGGCTGCCGCCCGGAGTCATCAACCTGGTGCACGGCGACGGGCAACTCGTCAGTGCCACCGCCCAAGCCCACGGATTCCTCGCCGGAATCAGCTTCACCGGATCCACCGCGGTGTTCCGCAGCCTGTGGCGCGGCACCGCTGCGCACCTCGACACCTACCGCAGCTATCCGCGGCTGGTGGGGGAGACCGGCGGCAAGAATGCTGTCATCGCGCATCCCAGCGCCGACCCGCAGGCGCTGCTGGTTGCACTGGTGCGCGGAGCCTTCGAGTACCAGGGTCAAAAGTGCTCGGCAGCCTCTCGTACCTACGTACCCCGAAGCCTGTGGCGTCAGATTGAGGAACCACTGATCGCCACGACGTCAGGACTGCAGGTCGGCGACGTCACCGATCACCGGACCTTCGTCGGCGCCGTGATCGATGAGGCCGCGGTGCGCCGCCTGCAGGGCGCCATTGATCGTGTCAATGACAGCGCCGGCCACGAGATCCTCACGGGCGGAACCACGTCGGCCGAGCACGGTTGGTTCGTCCAGCCGACGATCGTGCGCACCGACGATCCGGCCTCGTTCACCTTGTCCGAGGAACTCTTCGGTCCTTTCCTCAGTGTGTACGTCTACGACGACGCCCAGTGGGAAAACACCCTCGACCTCGTCGACAGCACCAGCCAGTACGCGCTTACCTGCTCCATTTTCGGCAGCGACCGCGCGGCTCTCACCGCCGCCCTGGACCGCCTTCGCGACGCAGCCGGCATGACCTACATCAACGACAAGCCCACCGGCGCCACCATGGGCCAGCAGTCCTTCGGCGGCGGCCGCGGATCGGGCACCAACGACAAAACCGGTTCTCCGCTGGCCCTTCAGCGTTGGCTATCCGGTCGGTTCATCAAAGAGAACATGGTGCCCGCATTGGATTGGACCTACCCGTACATGGGCTAGACCCCAGCACCCTGTCGAATCACGGCCAGCGACATCACGTTTCGGAGAAAGCAACCCTCATGTCTGCACCTACCGTCACCGCCGACGTCGTGATAGTCGGCGGTGGCCTGGAAGGCTGCTCGGCGGCCTGGTCACTGACCCAACGCGGTATCACCGATGTCACCATCGTCGAACGCGACACTGTCGGTTCCGGCGGCACCGGAAAATCCTCCGGCGTGGTGCGCTGCCACTATGGCGTCTCGTCACTCGCCGCGATGGCCACTCGCAGCCTGGACCTGTTCGAGAACGCTGAAGGCATCCTTGGTGAAGACGTGGGCTTTCATCAGACGGGGTACGTCGTCGGGGTAGGTCCACGGAACGTCGAGGCCATCCATGCTTCCATGGAAGCGCAACGTGCCGTCGGCGTGCGCACCGAACACATCAGTCGCGACGACGTCCAAAGGCTTTGGCCGGTAGCCGATCTGGAACCGTTCGCCGCCTTTGCGTGGGAAGAGCGTGGCGGATACGGCGACGCCTACCAAACCGCGCAGGCGTTCGCCGCCGCTGCCCGTCGCGAAGGCGTACGTCTGAGGCAGGGCAGCACCGTCACCGAACTCGTCACCGACAAGGGACGTGCCACCGGAGTGCGCCTGGCCGACGGCAGCGTCATCTCCGCTGGCACCGTCGTGGTCGCCGCCGGTCCCTGGTCGGCGCCGCTGCTGGCCGCCCACGGGATCGACCTGCCGATCACTGTGCATCGCGAGCAGATCGTGCTCATCGATCCCGGCCAGGACCTCGGCGACATCCCCGTGTTCTCGGACCTGGTGTCGCTGCAATACATTCGCCCCGAAGGATCCGACGGTCAGATTTTGTTCGGCAATTCCGACCTCGCCGAGCTCGAGCCCGCCGACCCCGACAACTACCTGAACCGTGCGACCGGCGACTTCATCGAGCTGACCATCGACAAGGTCGGAACCCGGCTGCCTGGGCTCGAGCACCCGTCAATCGCCTCGACCTACGCCGGATGTTACGACGTCACACCGGATTTCAATCCCGTGATCTCGCGCACTCCTGTCGACGGCCTGATCACCGCCGCTGGATTCTCCGGTCACGGATTCAAGATCGCCCCCGCCGTCGGGCGTCTCATCGCTGATCTCGTCGTCGACGGAATCAGCTCCGACGCCGACATCCCCGCTGACGACTTTCGACTGTCGCGGTTCGCCGAGGGCAAGCTGCTCACCAGCCCCTTCCCATACGTCGGTGCCGGCCAAATGCGCTGACCCGCTGAATATCTCCGATACCTACGAAAAGACAGGCAACACTCAACGATGACTCAGACAGTGCGCGGTGTGATCGCCCGGGCGAAGGGTGACCAGGTTGAGGTGGTGGACATCGTCATCCCCGACCCGGGACCCCGCGAGGTCGTGGTCGAGGTCATCGCCTGCGGCGTGTGCCATACCGACCTGACCTACCGCGAAGGCGGAATCAA
>DATFCF010000048.1:0-12368 GCA_035253445.1 Mycobacterium sp. | reverse complement strand
TACCTCGCGCGCCAGACCGACCTCCAGCGGGATGTCGCGCTCAAGGAGCTCTCGCTGTTCGACGGCGCCGATCCGGCGCTCGCGCAACATCTGCAGCCAATAGGTGGCAGAGTTGAAGAGTTCAGAGCCCTCCGCCGAGGGTTTGGCTGCGTTCATTCGAACGTCCTTCAGGACTGGCGACGTCCGCACAAATATGTACGATACGTTCATACATTGGATTATCGGTGAGTAATTTATCATCGGCGTAAGCCATCTCACAAGGGTGGCTCGACATGCGAGACCGCCCGACCGGAGGCTGCGTGAACGCGGCAACCATGCGTGCGGGGACAACTCTGCTGGCCCGCAGGCGTAACGCTCGGCTCGCATTCGCCGGCCTTCTATGACGAGCCGGTTGAGTTGGTGTCGTGGGCTGGGGTCTGGCCGAGTGCTGCCGACACCCTCTACGTGTGTAACGCGTACAAGACCGTTAGCGGTATCGTCGCAGCATCACAATGCACGGACAGTCGGATTTAAGGAGCTCACCCGTGGCCGGCAGGGCGAAAGCCGATGGGCAAGCGCCGCTGACACTGCGCGAGCGTAACCGGATACGCACGCGCCGCGAGTTGCTGGATGCGGCGTTGGAAGTATTCGCCGAATCGGGCTACGGGTCGGCCGGCGTGGAAAACATCGCCGCGCGCGCTGGAGCGTCGAAAGTCACGCTCTACAGCTACTTCCCACAGGGTCGTGAGGAACTCTTCCGCGAGCTGTACGAAGAGATCAACACCCAGCTGATCGATAAGGTGTCGGCGGTCTACGCCGACAATGGCGATTTCACCGCGCATGTCGTGTCCGCGACCGCCGCGCTGATGGAGGTGGCCGAACAGCCCCTGGTCGGGCGGTTCTATTCCATCGACGACCCGGCGCTCGATGACGCACTTACACCGGTCCGTGGCCATGCCTCGCACTTCATCGCCAAGCTGATCGCCAAGGATCTCGCCGCCGCAAAGCGGAGTGGCAAGGTAAAGACCAAGGCTTCCCCCCGGGCGGTCGCCGAACTCATCGTCGGAGCGATGCGCTCGGCTCTTGGCGAGGTTGCACGTGGCAACACCACCGGGGCCGACATCCTTGTGGCCATGAAGGCCCTCGTCACCAACCTGTAGGTCGGCGGGGTCGGTGGATCAGAATTCCCGGCACGGAAACTCCACCGGCGGTGCGTGACGGTCTTCCCAGCGGCGGGCAAACCGCTGTCCCGCCTCCATCACCAGAAACCCGACGGTCGCGCCGACGGGCGCCCCGAACATCCATGCCTGGCCAAGATTACCTGTGGGACCGAACAATTCGGCAACCATCGCTAGCTCCTCACCTGACACCCGATGCTCGGTGGCGCTGGAACCTCACTCGAGTCCGGGTCGTGAGATGAGCTCAGTTGACGCGGCGGCCGAGCTCACTGGTGAAGCGGCTAATTGAGGGGTGGAATCTCCGCTCCCATGGCGCGGGCAAGCTCGGTCGACGCGGCCAAGAACGCCTCCGAGAGTTCGCGCTCGTCGGCGAAGGTGAGTGCTTTGTCCTCGACCAGGACACGACCGTCGACGATGACCATGTCGATATCCCCGCTGCCGCCGGCGGACAGGAACGCTTGAAGTGGGCGTCGCAGCCCGACGTAGCGGAAGTCGTGGATCGGCACGGTGAACAGGTCTGCCTTCTTGCCGACGGTGAGCGACCCGATTTCGTCTTGCCATCGGAGCGCTTCGGCGCCACGCAGAGTCGCCATCGAAAGCGCCCGCATCGGGGTGACGTTCGCCGAATTGCCCGCGGCTTCGTTGTAGGCAAGCCAGCCCATCCTCATCGACTCGGGCATGCCGCCCAGCGGCAACGGATCGCCGTCTGTGCTCAGGGAGACCGGCGCATTCGCGCGCAACAGGCGAAGTACCTGTTTTGTCGCTGTGATCACATTTTCGCCGGTCGCCCCGTATCGCTGAGGTGAGTGCGTGATGTGCACGCCTGCGTCGAGTAGCCAACCGAGCTCGTCGTCATCAGCGAATGCGGTGTGCGCGGAGATAATTCGGGGGGACAGCAGTCCCAGCCGGTGCCATCGCTCCACGGAACGACAGCCGAATATGTCTTGGGAGGCGGAATTCTCCGTGGCGGCCGCCGAGATGTGTGTGGCGATCGGAGTGTCGAATCGCTCAGCAAGGTCGTTCGATCCGACCATCAGCTCGTCGCTTGCCGACAATCCGAACAGGACCGAGGGCATCGCCCTCAGCAATCCGGACTCGTGCCGCTGGTAGCGCTCGAGCACCACTCTGGCTCGCTCGAGAACCTCTGCGGTGTCGTGGGTGTGGACGAATGAGTTCTCGCCCGGCCTGCACACGCCGTCGAGGCCGTAGCTGGTCACAACGGTCCGGATACCAATTTGCAATGCCGCGGCAGCCAGCGCGTCCGGCCGGTTGATGGAGCCGAAGTCGGCGACGGTGGTGGTA
The DNA here is from genome assembly GCA_035253445.1 of Mycobacterium sp. Classification (GTDB taxonomy): domain Bacteria; phylum Actinomycetota; class Actinomycetes; order Mycobacteriales; family Mycobacteriaceae; genus Mycobacterium. The sequence continues at coordinate 9,909 of DATFCF010000048.1, read as the reverse complement.
CCCGAACGAAGCTGGGAAACGAGCGAGTGCACTGCGGCCAGGTGCGCGAGTTCGTCCGGCATCGCCGCAGCGATACCCTGGAAGTCGTCGAAAAGCACCGTGATGGGCCGCATGTCGGCTCCGCCGGCGAAAGGTCCTGGAGCAGTGTCCGAGTCGTCGGGTTGCACAGTCATTCCCGCGTAGGCGCGCAGTGCCGATGCTTCGTGCCAGTGGTCATTGACCAAGCCGGGCAACACCATCCGATCGCCCGCATCGATGCGGCGGGTGCGGCCCTTGTCGGCCGCGGGAAGATCTCGCTCGATGTCGTCGACCTCGGCCCAGGTGCCCACGGCAAGAATGGTCGCGTCACCGATGAGTACGGAAGCGTCGGCGATGACCGGACGGTCGGGATCGGCGGTGTAGACGAAGGCGGCGTCAATGCGGAGCCGGTCGTAGCGGTGCGGAAGCGGTGACGTCAACGAGCCTGGGTCGAAGGACATCGGTGTCCGTCCTTTCGTTTGGGGCGAATTGCCGAGGATTGGGGTAGCGGGACTCAGGAGACAACGGGAAGTACGAGGTGGGAGTGGGTGAGGTCGATAATTCGTTGCGAGGGAGCCATTTTCGTAGACGTGGCGGGATCTTCGTCGGTGCCGAGATTGCGCTCCCATCGGGGGAATGAGCCGCCGGCAACGATGATTCTGATTCGATGTCCTGGCGCGAACCTGTGTGCCACGGCGTCTAGTTCCAGTCGCACGTCGCCACTGCTCTTGGCAGGTTCGAGGCGGATGAAGCCCTCGCTGACGTTGGTGGACCGACCCTTGGGATCGACATCCGACAGTCGAACGAAGACGTCGGCGTGGGGGTTTTCGCTGCGATGCGCAAGGTGCACCACCGGCGTCCCGGCGATCTCGATGGGATTCTCCAGCGCCGAACTGGTAAAAGCGAGGGTGTCGCCGCGCACAGCCAGTTTGCCGTCATCTTTGTAACCGCCGTGGGAGAACATGAGACGACCGCCGATGCTGGGTGTGGGATCGGTCGGGTCATAGGTGAACGACGCCGTCGCTGGTGCCGTGCAGGGCTGATCGCCCAGTTTGTCGGCGGGCTGGAGGTGAAGCGTTCTCGAGGCGGTCGCCCGGGGCCATGCCGCATGGTCTTGCCACTGATCTGCGCCCGTGACGAACACCTTCACCGGCGCGGTTCGGTGCAGAGGTGCACCGCTGAAGTGGGCCGACAACCAGTCGAAGTTCTCGGCAATCAGCATCGGGGCGGCCTTGCCCTCGATGTCGAGGTGCCCCCAGGGGCCGATTGTCATGGCCACGTCGATGCCTCGCTCGTGCAGGCGGTGGTACTGCTCGATGGCCTGCCCGAAGAAGAGGTCCTGCCAGCCGGTGTGGATCAGCACGGGGACACCGACTCGGTCGAGCGAATCCGCCAGTCGGAACCTCGACCAGTACCCACTGGTCAGATCGCGATTGCCGACCCACTTCTTGAACCACTCGCCGCGTTCTCCCAGGACGTCGGCGCCGCATTCGGCCACCGGCAACCGGTGCAGAGGCGCCTCGAGGCGTTTGGAGAGCGTCGCCATCCGCAACACGCCGCGAATGAGCCCGTACTCCTCCTGGTGCGCAACCGCCTCGCCCCAGCCGAGGAAATCGTTGAGTGTGAAAGCTCCGCCCTGGTACGCGGCGCGCGCGAAGTCGTGCGGGCCGACCTGGATGATTGCGGTCACCAGCTCGGGCGGCGGGTCCTGAAGCAAGGCCCACTGGGTGAATCCCAGATAAGACACGCCTAGCGTGGCGAACCGACCACCGAACCATGGCTGCCGGCGCAACCAGGCGACGGTGTCCGCACCGTCGTTCACCTCGTTGACCATGGGTTCCCATTCGCCCCCGGAACCGAAGGTGCCGCGGCACCGGGCCAGGACCACGTGATACCCGCGTGCGGCGTACGGCCGCGCGTATAGCGCAGTCTGCATCTGGTCGCGCCCATATGGGGTACGCACCAGGATCGTCCCGCGCGCGATTCCGGTAGGCGCGTAGTGATCGACGAGCAGCTCGGAGCCGTCTCGCATCTCAACCGGAATGTCCTCGGTGACCGTGTAGCTCCCGGTGGGTGAAGGCAGCTTCAGAAGCGTTGCGGCGGCGCGGTCGATGCCGCGCTGGACTCCACCTGGGCCTCTCGCAATGGGGGCGTTGGTGTCGGACATTAGGTCCTCCAGGAGGGTGAAGATGAGCCCGCGGATTCCCGCTCGCGGCCCGTGAGACGACTCGTAGTGTATGTGTACGAGACGTTCACTTTATTGTCAACTAGTATTGATTCTGTCCTGTGATTCAAGTTACCATCCCCGTCATTACAGTCGGCGGGATTGAGGACCACCATGAATGGGTTCCCGGACCTTCTACGAGGATCCCAAGCTCGCGGGCGAAGCGGCATTCGAGGACGAGGTCGCGAACCAAAGTTGGGTCTAGCGCACGGGCTCGAACTCGTTGGATGCTGGTAGAAGATAGGACACGCCCCCTGATGATCGCCGATCTAGACACCGCCGAGCGGATCGCGGCCCGCGCCCTGACGCGGTATGCCGCCGACCACGACGCGGCCTTGACCTTCGTAAAGTACCGGGAGAATTACGTCTTCAGGGTCGACGAGCCGGAAGGCAGTTATGCCTTGCGTCTTCATCGCAACGGCTACCGCACTGACGCTGAGATCCTCGAGGAACTCGAACTTCTCACCGCGCTGGGACGAGCCGGTGTTGCAGTGCCCCAGGTACGGCTCACCCTCACGGGCGAGCAGTTCTGTCATGTCGTGGACGACGACGGGGATGCTCACCAGGTCGACATGACGGAGTGGGTTGCCGGCGCGGTGCCCCTCGGCGACGTCGGAGAAGCCTTCACCGGCGAAGCATCAATTGACACCACAACCTTCCGCGCGCTCGGTGCCCTCGTCGCTGATCTGCACAACACGACGTGCTCGCTCGAGCGCGGGCACGCGTCGGTGCGAGCACCGTGGGATGCGGGCGGGCTGGTCGGCGACACCCCGGTGTGGGGCGACCCCCGACGCGCATTCCACGACGGTGCCCGGGGTCGCGACGTCGTCGATCAGGCGATGTCACTACTCGAGACCGAGCTGAAGGCATACGGCAGGGCGCCCGGCCGGTACGGGGCGATCCACGCCGACTTCACCCCCGAGAACGTCCTCGTCCACAACGGACAGATGACCATCATCGACTTCGACGACAGCGGGGATGGCTACTACCTGTTTGACCTCGCGACCGCGGCATTCTTCTACCTGCCGCATCCGGGCTTCGATGACGTTGTGTCCGCGCTGCTGGCCGGGTATCAAAGCGTCAGGCCATTCACCGGCGAAGATCTCGCAATGTGGCGTCCCATGCTGCTGGCTCGCGGACTGACCTACCTGGCCTGGGCCGCCGACCGGATCGGCGATGAGACATCGGATTTCGTGTTGGAGCACGTGCGGCCGGTGGTCGTGGAGCTTGCCGCCGAGTACGTCGGCTCGGCAGGCAACTCCCTCATCGAATTGCATTGAGCCGATAGCCTTTTCATGGCTCGTTGTGGTTTCGACTCGCCCGACGTGATCGCGTGCGGGGTGTGCCATACCGATTTGACTTCTTCTCCCGCGGCGGCTCGCTGAAGTCGTCGTGGTACGGCGATTGTCTGCCCGAGCGTGACTTCCCCACCCTGATCAGCCTCTACCTGCAGGGTTGGTTGCCGCTGGAGAAGTTCGTGTCCGAACGCATCGGACTCGACGGAATCGAGGACGCGTTTCACAAGATGCACGCCGGCGACGTCCTGCGCTCGGTGGTGGTCTGTGAACGGCGGCCCGACGTGGTACGTCGCTTCGGCTGCGTCATCTACCCGCTGAGGGCGAACTCAACCGCATCGTCGAAATGCATTGAGTATCCCTCTTGCCGAGCGGCTTCGAATTCCTTGTCGCCCAGCGCCTCTCGCGCTCGACGTGCACAGTCGTCGTGGAAAACCGCCAAATCGGGAAAGATCATCGGTGAAGCTCCCTGGGCACCGCCCAGCGTGTCCGCCGCCGCCATCAACACAACTCCTCGCCTCACCTCGCCTTTGGCACGGCAAACCCACGCCAGTGCCTCCAGGCATGCCGCACCATGACGCGGGTCGTCGACCAGGCGAGTCAGCTCAAGGCCCTGTTTGAGTAGTTCCTCGGCACGGTGCGGCTTTCCCTGTCGCCACCAACCAATTCCTACCGACCACAGCATCCACGAGCGATACACCGACTCGCCGAGCGATTCGGTCAGCGCAAGGGACTTTTCGTGCCAAACGAGCGCCCGGCCGACGTCTCCCTGGAATTCGATGACCCAGCCCATCAAAGACATCCCCGCGCCCTGCACCGTCGGATCGTCACTGGCCGCGAGGGCGTTCTCGAAGTGTGCAATGGCGCGCTGAAATTCGCCGCCGAGCATGGCCGCGTAGCCGGCAGCGACGGCGGTCAGACCGTGGGCGACAGGGTCAGTCATGTGCTGCACGAGGCGTTCCGCTTCGGCGGCCCGAGCCGCGCCTTCTTGGATATCACCCGGGAGACCGTGGAGGTTGGCGGACAAAGCTGCCCCGTAGAGCGCTCGTATCCGGGCTGTTGTCGGCTCGGGCTTTGTTGCCGCCAGTGCACGGTTCAGCCATCGGCGGGTCTCGGTGAGCGCTCCGCGGGCGAATCCGAACGGATAGAAGGTGCCGGTGATCTCGACGGCAATCTCGGGAGAGTCGGCAAGACTGAACTCCAGCGCGCCCCGTAGATTGGGCTCTTCGCGTCCTAGGCGATGGATCCAATCGATCTGCCGCACACTGAACCAATCGGCGGCGCCTTCTTTGACCAATCGCCGGTACCAGTCCAGGTGCCGCCGCCGGAGTTCGTCGTATTCGCCGGTCTGCCGGAGCTTCTCGGCGCCGTAGTCGCGAAGCGTTTCGAGGAACCGAAATCGCACTTCGTCGTTCGATTCCATCCGGATCAGAATCGACTTGTCCACCAATGAGGACAGCAGATCATCGACATTCACGTCAGCCAGGTCGGCACCGCAAATCTCTTCTGCCGCTTGGAGTTCGAAGGTTCCCGCGAACACGGACAGCCGGGCCCACATCTGCTGCTCGGCCACAGTGCACAGGTCGTAGCTCCAATCGATGCTCCAGCCGAGTGTTTGTTGCCGTGGCGGCGCGGTGCGGCTGCCCCGCGTCAGCAGGTTGTACCGGTCGGCCAGCCTTTCCAGGATCTGTTCGGGCGACATGGCACGCAGGCGCGCGGCCGCCAGTTCTATGGCCAACGGCAGCCCGTCGACCCGCGAACAGATCCGGGTAACAGTGGTCTTGTTTTGCTCGGTGAGCTGAAATCCGGGCACTGCGGCGGCGGCCCGCTCGGCGAACAGCGCCACCGCGTCGTAGCCGGGCAGGCTGCGCAGCGTCGGCTCGCGATCGGCGTCGGGCACCGTGAGCGGAGACAGCTGCAACACCGATTCGCCATTGATGCCGAGCCGCTCCCGGCTGGTGGCCAGGATCCGCAATTCCGGGCACTCCCACAGCAGGGTTTCGGCAAGCTTCGCTGCCGCGTCCACCACCTGCTCGCAGTTGTCGAGGACCAGCAGGAGCGTGTGGGAACTCAGGAAGTCCACCAGCACCTCGCGCAGCGATCTGGCGGACTCGTCGCGCAGTCCCAGGCCGGCGGCTACGACTTCGACCAACAACGACGCGTCGCGCAGCTCGCCCAGCTCGACCAGCCGCGCACCGTCGGGGAACGCGGCCTGCGCGTCGGCCGCGGCGCGCAGCGCCAGGCGGGTCTTGCCAACCCCTCCTATCCCCGTCAACGTGACCAGCCGCGACGTCGACAGCAGTCCTTTCACCTGGGCGAGCTCGGCACCCCGACCGACGAAGCTCGTCAGGTCCAGCGGAAGTGTGCCAGCGGGTCGGCGCGCCGCGGGGACGTGTGACGCCGGCCGAACAGGCCGCGATCCGGCGTGTATGGCCATGTCGTCGACGGGCCAGCCGTGGTCTGCCTGCACCCGCCGCAGTTCCTCACCCCACATGTGCGCGGACGGGCGGTCAGCAGGGTCGCGGGCCATCGCCCTTTCGATGACGGCCGAGATGTCGCCGGGGATGCCGCTCACCCGAAGATCCGGAACTGGCTCGGTGGCGATCCGCAGGAACTGAGCGACCACCTGTTCACCGCTGCGACGTTCGTAAGCGGCGTGCCCGGTGAGTGCGGCGAACAGGGTGGCGCCGAGCCCGTAGACGTCGGAGGCCGGGCTGGGCGCATCGCCTTTGAGGATCTCGGGGGCGGTGAACGCCGGTGAGCCGGTGTAGGTTCCGGTGGCGGTCTTGAATCCTCCGGTGATGCGGGCGATGCCGAAGTCGCTGAGCGCCGGCTCACCGTAGTCGGTCAGCAGGATGTTCGCCGGTTTGATGTCGCGGTGCACCATTCCCAGCCGATGCGCCGCCTCCAGCGCCCCGGCGATCTTCACCCCTAGCCGCAGCACCTCCGATGCTGGCAGCACACCCAGTTCGCGGATGCGTGCCTGCAGTGAACCCTGTGAGTAGTACGGCATGACCAGATACGGGTAGCCGCCTCCTGTTTCCCCGACCTGCAGCACCGCCACGATGTTGGGGTGCCCGGTGAGCCGGCCCATTGCGCGCTGCTCGCGTAGGAACCGCTCCCGGTTCTCGTCGAGTTCGGCTGTCAGCACTTTCACCGCAACCAAGCGGTCCAGCGCGACCTGCGCGCAGCGGTAGACGATCCCGAAGCCACCCCGGCCGATCTCATCGGCGTCGTCGAATCCGGCCGCGTGCAACTCCGTGACGACGGCGGTGCCGACGTCGCGCTGCGTCGTGAACGGATCGCTACCCATCGCTGTCCGATGCTCGGCCGCGCGAAGCGGCTGATCGCCGCCTTCCCGCGATAAACCGAGCATAGTCCGCAGGCAAACCACCTGGAAGTTTGCGAAAGGCTGGGCCTGCCAGCTACGTCCCTCAGCACAAGTGGCAAGGGCGGATAGGTGCAGCGACCCTGGCCCGAGGTGGCTGTGTATCGCAGAAACATGGCGATGGTCATGGGACCGACGCCGCCGGGGAACGGTGCGGTTGCGCCAGCGCGCTGACGAGCACGTCGCCTTGGCGGCAGATGGCAACCAGGCCGTGCTGCGTCGATGTCAGGGCGGTTGCCGGTTAAACGGCGACGTAACAGCAAGTAGACCATCGTTCAGGGCCGGAGCGAAACCACCGACGACTACTGCGTGCGCCATGCAGTTAGGCGCCGGGCTCATCGATCGGCGCCTGCGGCATGTCAACCAGCAGGACGGTCGTGCGGTAGGACGTATGGTGCTTCTATGACGGCAGCGCTTCAGTCGGCTAGGGCAGGTGGCGGCCGGGATGCCCGCCTCGCTCAGCTGATCATCACCATCTTCGGCCTCTACGCGCGTGCCGAAGGTAACTGGCTGTCGGTTGCTTCCGTGGTCGCCCTGATGGCTGACCTTGGGGGAGAGGGTCAGGCCGCGCGTTCGGCGATCTCGCGGCTGAAGCGCAGAGGTGTACTCATAAGCGAGCGCCACGCCGAGACGGCCGGGTACTCGCTCGCGGCGTCGACGTTGGAGGTGCTTGCCGAGGGCGACGTACGGATCTTCGAGCGCAGGCGGGCGGTCATAGATGACGGCTGGGTCGTGGTGGTGTTCTCTGTACCCGAGTCCGAGCGGGAGAAGCGGCATTCCCTGCGGTCCTGCCTGACACGACTCGGGTTTGGTACTGCGGCACCTGGTGTATGGGTGGCACCAGGAAATCTGGCAGAAGAGACACGTCACGCTCTGGAACGCCGAGGGCTGTCCGAGTACGTCGACATCTTTGCCGGTCAGTATTTCGCCTTCGGGGATCTCCGATCCAAAGTGCGCGCCTGGTGGGATCTGGAGGAGCTCACCGAACTGTATGCCGACTTCCTGCAGCGGTACCGGCCTGCTCTGTATCGGTTGTCGGCCGAACGACTTTCGCCCCAGGAAGCGTTTCAGATCTACGTACCGATGCTGACCCAGTGGCGTCGGCTTCCGTACCGCGATCCGGGGCTACCGCTGTCGCTATTGCCGCCCTCATGGAACGGGGAAGCGGCAGGCGAGCTATTCGATGATTTGGACAAGGGGCTCAACACGTTGGCGCAAAAGCACGCGCTGGCGGTCATCCACGGCAACCGCGCCAAGAAAAGCGCCGCAAAGTCCGCTCAGTAACCCAGGGGGCGCAAATCCTCCTCTGGGGGAACATGATTGGGCATGGTCGTCGTGGCGACCCAGCGTGTGCACGGACGCGCGGCGCGCTACTGGCAACTTGGTGGAGCGACGTGACGAGCGTCTACAGCCGCCCTCAGGAGCGAAAATTCTTGGAGGAGTTGGACGTTGATCATGCACGCGGACTCAACGCGATAGAATCCTTCTGGCCGCGCTGACATACTTCGTCGGGCCGCCGGCATCGCGTGATCAGGAACCCTGTGCGAGCACATTGACCACGTGGTCGCTGTCGAAGTACTCGGTGATGCGGGCGACTTTCTGGTCGTCGTTGAAATCCCAGATCGAGCAGTAGTCGTTGCGATACTCACCACCGTTCACCGTTGTTCCGGTTCCCTGGAAGGTGGCTACCACCGTATTGTCTACCGCAATGCAGCGGCTGACCGTGTATTTGATGCCGTCCCGGAAAGACGAATAGATGCCGTGCAGCAACTCGAGGATACGGTCGCGACCCCGGTATTCGCCCGAAAAAATATGTTGTCCGGTGAGTTGATAAATGATGTCTTCGGCAAACAATTCGTTTAGCTTTGCCAAGTCTCCGGTAGACATCACTGCCAGCACGTCCTTCACCTGGTCTACCAGGAGGTTCTTGGCGTTCGGAGTGACGGTGTTCATGGCATTCCTTTTCTGTTAGAGGGAAATGATGACCGCTACGCTCTAATCCCAGGCTGCCCCGAGGAAAATCTTTCCGGGTTGCTTTCCTTCGAGGTGTTCATCGACAGCGTTCCGGAAATCGTCGAGAGGAAATACCCGCGCGTTATCGACGCTGATTCTTCCGTCCGCGGAGGCCCCGATGACATCTCGTAGCATCCGGTGATCGGATTCGCTTGTCGGCGGAGAGAAGGAGAACGGATAGCTGTAGGGAGCGATGTCAACGAACGAGTACATGAGGTCAGGCCCGGTAACGTCGAGGTTGGACTCGTCGAGGCAACCATAGAGCTGCACGCGGGAGAAAGGGGCGCAGGCGCGTATCAGTTGGCCGAGTTGATTCCCTGTCACGCAATCGATTACGCCGGACACACCCTGCCCACTCGTTGCCTCCATGACCATCTCGCGCATGTCGGCATCCGTCTCATTTTGCGCAAGAACCGCGGCGGCCCCCAGGGCCGTGAGGTCGAACTCGGGGCGCCTTTTCCTGACCACCGAGATGACGTTGATATCTTTTCGGACTGCGAACTGCAGTGCAATCGACGCGACTGTCGAGTAACCCGCCGTCAGTGCGAGCCACTGACCCGGCTGCGCGCCTGAGTTCTCGATCAGTTGCCAGGCCGTGACGACGTTGGAGAATTGTGCTGCGAGTTCGAGCGGATAGTCCGACGGCAGCTCGATGAGGGAGTCTGCCGGGACAGAAACGTACTCGGACCAGGTGCCGAATGCGGTGTAGTGAAACAACCGCTTCGAAGGTAATTCCCGACCGCGGTCGTCCGAGACGGCATAGCCTGCGCCGGAGATGCCGGCCACTTGGCCGGGAAACACCGGGCGCGTGGGTCCTGGGAACTTGTTTGCGACGAAAAGGAGATCCGAAGGATTGATGGGCGCGAGTGCGGTACGTACTACGACTTCTTCCGAACCGCAATCCGGCATCTTTACGTCGCGTATGTTCAGCACGGCGAATCCGTCGGATTCGGTGCCGGCCTGGTCGAAGA
>DATFCF010000047.1:0-2753 GCA_035253445.1 Mycobacterium sp. | reverse complement strand
CCCGCCCCACGGATAGCGTTGGAATACGCGCTGTGCCTGGGGTGTGAAGCCGTGGTAGCCGCCGAGTCCGTATGAGATGCAAAGCTGGGGGCGTGCGCCCCGGCAGTGCTTGCAGCTGCCGCAGGATCTCGCCGGATTGACGTAGACCCGTTGTCCCGGAGTTAGTTCGAGCACATCTGGACCGACGGCTGCGATCTCGCCGGCCGGATCGAGTCCGTAGATTGCGGGGTACTCCGGGAACGCCAGTTCGGGAAGAAAGTCGGCCGCGGCGAGCACGTTCTTGAGGTTGGGGACGATCCCGCAGGCGCGGACTCGAACGAGGACGTCCGAGCCCGTGGGCTCGGGCATGTCGATCGTGTCTACCTGGAAGGGTTTGTTGGAGCTGTGCAGCCTCGCTGCTGCCATTGTGGTCACGTGCGTCTCCTGTGTTCGAAAAGAAGGCTGTAGCTGCTGAGGAGTGGTTTACCTGTCCGGGGGATTTCAATCAGGCGTGATGGTTGACCGATTCTCGGCAGTGTCGATTCGGCCGAAGAGGAAGTTGCGGCGAGGGTGTCACGCCGGAAAGGCATTCGTCATGGTCCGAGTAGGATGACGCGAAGTGGCGATGCGGTACCGCCGGCCAATTTGAGGGGGAGTGCTGCGAACAAACCGGTGGCGGGTGCGGCGTTCAACCCGCGCAGGCCCTCGATGATCAGGATTCCGTTGGGCAGGAAGTGCTGTCCGTGGCCGGTACCAGCCGACATTTGTCCGTCCGCGAGCGCCAGATCGCATGCGGCCGTGTCGGAGCCCACTGCGACGACCCTCGCAGCAGCGAAATACTCGCATGCTTCCTCGGACAGGCCGGGTTGATTGCGACCCCACCACGAAGGGTCGCGCTCGTCGGGCGTTCCCGGGAGGTACTTGTCGTAACCGAAGTCCACCAGTGCGATGTCTCCCTCGTCGAGAGTGAGGTGGTCACGCTCGCCGATCCGGATGATCTGTTCAAGGGTGGCAGGCTCGCCGGGTGCCAGGTCGAATTCCGACAGGTCGTACTTCTTGTACGGGCGGAAGAAGAGCACGTCCACCGGCAGTTCGTCGATGGTCTGGCCCTCCGGGTCGAAATGGAACGGCGCGTCCACATGAGCGCCCGAATGTTCGTGGAACTCCCATGTGTTCGCGGCGGCTCCCTCGGTCGCGTGCCGACTGAACGGCCGGACCTGCGGAGCAGGATTCAGGAAGAACACCGGGGTGTCGGGGCCGAGGGTTGGGGTGACGTCGTGGATGCGCAGTCCACGGACGCGGGATCCGATCTCGGTGAGTGCGACTTCGGCGGATGCGGTGGGGTTGGTCATCTCTGTGCTCCGGTCGGGAGGGTGGGGGTGAGACGTCGGTGGCGGCCCGCGTGGACTTACGAGTTGTCGCTGGCGGCTGTTGTCTGCATTGCCGCCAGCTGGCCCTGGAGGTCGGCGAGGTCGAAGTAGTCGCGCCACTCAGTGATGAATCCGTCCTTGACCCGGAAGCTTCCCATGAGCGGGATGGCGATGCGCTGTCCGTCCGCTGCGGTGAAGATGTCGAAGCGTTCGGTGAGAACGACGTCTCCCACGCTCGCGATGGCGCGCAACTGCCAATCGACTTGCAGCCTCGATCCCATGCCGAACTCGTGAGCGAAGGCGCGGACGGACTCCCGTCCGTTCATCGGTTCCATCGGAATATTGTGGTAAAAGACATCCTCGGCGAGCAGATCCATCCCGTCGTCGATGCGTTGGGCGTTGAGGTGGTCGAGAAACTGCTGTACGACATCTTGCGCTGCGGACATGATCGTCTCCTTCAATGACGTGGTGGGACCGTGAATGGGGATTACGCGGCCGGGATGCCGAGTACGCGTTCGGCGTTGAGATGAGCGATCGCGGCGATGTCGGATTCCGGCAGTGGCAGGGTGTCGAGGAACTCGGCTGCGGTCGAGGTTTCCTCGTAGGGGTAATCGATCGCGAACATGATCCGATCCATGCCGATCGCTTCGGCGGCGGCGATCAGCGCGGAGTGCGAGCACACCCCGCTGGTGGTGATCATGAAGTTGCGACGCAAGTATTCCGACGGGTTGAGGTCCGGTGGGTCGGTCAGCGTGAGGTTCGCGTGTCGGCTGTCGAGCCGAGTCGTCTGGAATGGCAGGAACTCGCCCATGTGGCCGAGGATGACCGTCGCGTCGGGGAACCTGTCGAAAACCCGCCCGTAGATCAGCCGCAGGGCGTGTCCGCCGACGGCAACGGACCACCCGAAGCTGCCCCCGGACAGGTACTCGTACCCGGACAGGACCTTCAGAGCCTGGGCCGATACGGCGTTCGGGTGGATGTACAACGGGACGCCGAGTTCCTGCAGCTTGTCCCACAAGACGTCGTAGGCGCGGTCGTCGAGGTAGCGGCCGCCGGTGTGGTCGTTCACCAAAGCGCCCCGCAGGCCCAGTTCGAGGACGGAGTGTTCGAGTTCCTTCGCTGCCGCCTCCGGATCCTGGGTGGGGAGTGCGGCGAAACCGACGAATCGGTCGGGGTGAGCGGTCACGGTCTTCGACAGAACCTCGTTGGACTGACGAGCGTCCCGGATCGCACTCGCCGTGTCCGTGTGTGCCTGGACCCCCGGTGAGGTCAGCGACAGAACGTGGATGTCGATCCCGAATTCGTCCATCTCGCGGAGTCGTTGCTCCGACAGGTCCACCAACCGGGACTGAACGTGGTCGACCCACTCGCGGTTGCGCGGTGTCAGATGGCCGAACGGGTGCG
>DATFCF010000046.1:0-2943 GCA_035253445.1 Mycobacterium sp. | reverse complement strand
TCAGCGGGGTGTCGGTCTGATTGGCCAGCAGAATGAATTCCGTTGCCTTCTTGGACTCTTCGGAGAACAGCACGCCGCGGGTGTTGGCCAGGATGCCCACGGGGAAGCCGTGGATCGATGCCCAGCCGGTGGCGATGCTGGTGCCCCAGCGAGGCTTGTACTCCGAAAAGCGGGAGCCGTCGACGATGCGCGCGATGACCTCGCGCGGGTCGAACGGCACCCTGGAGTCTCCCGAGGCGATGCCGAGCAGCTCCTCGCCGTCATAGTGGGGTTCGTCGGCGGCCATCGTCGGGCCGGGCCCGAGCTTGCGCCAGTTGAGATGTTCGAGGATGTCGCGTCCGATCCGGATGCAGTCCACCTCGTCGATGGCGAAGTAGTCGCCGAGCCCCGAAATCCGGGTGTGCATGTCGGCGCCGCCGAGCGCCTCGTCGTCGGCGTCCTCTCCGGTGGCCATCTTCACCAGCGGGGGACCGCCCAGAAATACTTTGGCCTGCTTGTCGACCAGGACCGCGTAGTCGCACATGCCGGGTACGTATGCCCCGCCGGCTGTCGAGTTGCCGAACACCAGCGCAACGGTCGGGATGCCGAGTGAGGACAACTCGGTGAGGTCGTGAAAGATCTTGCCCGCGTGCACGAACAGCTCGGACTGGGTGGGCAGGTCGGCTCCGCCGGATTCCACCAGATAGACCACCGGCAGCCGGTTGACTCGCGCGATCTCCAACGCGCGCAGGTTCTTTCGCAGGGTGTAGGGGTTCATCGTGCCGCCCCGCACAGTTGGGTCGTGGGCGATGATCATGCACTCGATTCCAGACACCACCCCGACCCCTGTCACGATCGCGGCGCCCACGTTGAACTCGGTGCCCCACGCCGCCAGCGCGGACAATTCCATGAACGGGGCGTCGCGGTCGACCAGCAGCTCGATGCGTTCACGCGCTAGCAGCCGGCCGCGATCGTGGTGCCGGTTGACATAGCGCTCGCCGCCTCCGGCCGCGACGAGCTGCAGTTGTTCGTTCAGTGCGGCGACGGCGGTGGATTGCACCGCGTAGTTGCGGCAGTACGTCTCCGACGACACATCGACATCCGACGTGAGTACGGTCATCTCGCCGCCTTCCAGATCTTTAGTGAATAGTCATACACTAACTGATGAGATGGTCGAAACAAAGACCTGCTGGATGACATTCTTAGCGAAGTAACGGGCATCTAAGTTATTGGGTAGTCACGAATGATTCGGGGTCGCGGGGGAGAGCTGCAGTCGCAGTGCGTCCCGCGCGTCGCCGTACTGCCTGGCGATCGTCTCCACCAATTCGGCGACCGAGGTGATCGTGTGCACCCCTGACACGCTGTGGCCGGCGCTCCACGCGGTGCGGTTGCGGATCAGCCGGTCCTGCTCGAAACCGTTCGACTCATCGGCAGCGTTCTCCCCGTGGGCATCGACCCAGCTACTGAGCAGGCTGGCCGGTATTCCACCGACCCGCGTGGACAGTTGGACATCGTCCAGCGTCGCGGCGACCAGTGCCGAGCGATAGTCCTCGTCGGCCATGCTTTCGTTGGTCGCAATGAACCTGGTCCCGAGATAGACCAGGTCCGCGCCGAGTACCTCCGCGGCAAGCATCGATCGGCCATCGCTGATCCCACCCGCCAGCACGATCGGGCCGTCAAACCTGTCCCTGACCGCGCGCACGAACGCGAATGGGTTTGCCCAGCCGGTCTGCCCGCCCGCGCCTGCGGTGAGCAACACCAGGCCATCGACACCGGCATCCAGCGCCCGCTCGACGTGCGCCAGGCTCGAAACATCGGCGAATACCCGGCAGCCGACTTCGTGCAGCGGGCCGACCACCGGTGTGGGGGAGCCGACGCTCGTGATGACCAGCTCGACACGGTGCCGTATCAGGCAGTCCAGATCATGATCTCTGCGCTTGTTGCTGCGGTGGACGACCAGATTGGGGGCGACAGGCGCACAGGACGGCGTCAACTCCTCGGATATCCGTCGCAGCCATCCATCGAGGTCGTCGACGGTGGCAGCGTTGTGGGTCGGGAACGATCCGATCACACCGTGCCGACTGGCCTCGATCACCAGGTCCGGCCCGGACACGCTGGTCATCGGTGCCGCTACGGCCGGGAGCCGGAGGCGGCGGGACCAGGGATGGCACGACAACATAGTGAATTGAGAATAACTAACATCGAAGCACGCCGGAAGAGGTGCTTCGATTCTTATTGCGCAGCACCGGCCGATAAGGCAAGTCGCGGGCACCGTCGGCAATGCGCGTCGCAGGGCCGCTGGCGATCGCCGGGTGGTGAGGAGTTGACGTCAGTTATGAGGTCTAAGTGCATTGTCGGGGAGGCCAAGGCTGTATGGAAAGTCGTCGGCCGCGATGTCTACGGCACGGTCTCGGCAGCCGCAACGGCCTGGCGCACAGCCGGTTGACAAAGTGATCGGCGTCACCAATCATGTAGCGACTAGTAAATCACGAAGCGCATCAGGAGTGGGGGACTGGATTCTGCCGGTCTCGGCCGATCGCATCCACCGAAGGAGACACGCTGATCAGCACAGGCGCAGAGTCGGAGGCGGTCGTGTGGGGCCATGACCTGCCCGACACGTCGGACGGCTTCGCCGAGCTGTCCGATCAGCTCGCCGAGGCGCTTTCGGCTACTCCGCCGCGACCTGCGCAACGTCCGGGAGTCGCGCTGGGCAAAGTGCTGGACGCGCTGCACGCGCTGCGCAACGAGTCGGCGCCCGCGCGGGTGATCGACAGCGCCGCACACGAGATCTGTGCGGCCGGTGTATTCGATCGAGTGATGTTCTCGCTCGTCCAGGGTTCGACATGGCTGCCACAGACGACGTATGTGTATGAGCCGTCGGGGCAGGTACAGCCTGAATTCGACGTTGATATCGCCGGTATCGCGATTCCGCTGGCGTCCCCGCTGCTGGAGGCCGAGGTGGTG
>DATFCF010000045.1:0-3163 GCA_035253445.1 Mycobacterium sp. | reverse complement strand
CCGAGAAGCCGGTGACGTGGTGAAAAATCGCCGAGCGCAGATCGCGGCCGAACCCCATGCCGGCACGCGATCCGCAGTACACCGCACCCACCGCGCACACCACCTGCAGCGCGGTCACGGCGAGCATCACCCCGCCCAGCTCGATGATCTTTTGCAGGTCGCCCGTGGCCACGCCGTCGTCGATGATCGCGGCGTTCACGGTCGGCAGGTAGAGCGACGCCAGCGTGCTGATGGTCTGGAGTACCGCAACAATCGACAGCAGTCCTCGGTACGGCCGCACGTACTGTCGCAGCAGCGCCCAGAGCATCCCGTTACTGTCGCACATCACCCCGGCCGAGATGTGCAGGGACGCAACACCTGTGAATTCGATAAAACGGCAGGTCAATCGGCATGTCGGTGGTTGAGGCACCGGGCTGCCGCTACAGTGCATGGCGTGACCCCGAGCACGTGCGCGACCGGTAGGAGCCGGAAAGCGAAGGCCCTGGCTGTGGCGGCCGCCGCGATGATTCCGGTGTTTGCCGCATGCTCCGATCCCCAGCCGACCTCTCCCGAGGTTCCCCAGACGTCTGCGCCGCAGCAGAACGCCTCACACGGGCCGTTCTTCCCGCAGTGCGGAGGCATCTCCGACCAGACGATGGGCGAACTGACCCGCGTCACCGGCCTGGTCAACACGGCGACCACCTCGGTGGGGTGCCAGTGGTTGGTGGGCGGCGGCATCTCTGGGCCGCATTTCTCGTTCACCTGGTATCGCGGCAGCCCGATCGGCCGCGAACGCAAGACCGAGGAACTCTCGCGCGCCAGCGTCGAGGACATCAACATCGAGGGCCACGATGGGTTCATCGCCGTCGGGGAGACCCCCGATATCAGCAACCCGTCGAAGGTCTTGGTCAACCTCTGCGAGATCGGCATCCAGTTCGGCGACGACTTCATCGAATGGTCGGTCAGTTTCGCCGAGGAGCCGTTCCCCGATCCCTGTGACGTCGCCAAGGAACTGACCCGCCAGTCGATTGTGAACTCCAAATGAGCCGGGCCCTTATTCGCCGTGCCTGCGCCGGCCTGATGGTCGCGCTGACGGCGTTCGCGCTGCTGACCGGCTGTACGCAGACGGTCGAGGGCACTGCAGCCAAGTCGGGATCCGGCGATGTGCCGCGTAATGACAATTCGGAGAAGACGTACCCGAACCTGCTCAAAGAGTGTGAAGTGCTGACCGAGGACATCCTCGCCAAGACCGTCGGCGCCGATCCGCTGGACATTCAGAGCACGTTCGTCGGGGCGGTGTGCCGCTGGCAGGCCGCCAACCCGGCGGGCCTGATCGACATCACCCGGTTCTGGTTCGAGCAGGGCAGCCTGGACAACGAACGCCAGACCGCCCAGGGGCTCGAGTATCGGATCGAAGACCGGACCATCGCCGGTGTGCGGTCGATCGTGATGCGCCCCAACGACCCGAACGGCGCATGCGGGGTGGCCAGTGACGCCGGCGGCGTGGTCGGCTGGTGGGTGAACCCTCAGACGCCGGGCATCGACGGTTGCGCGATGGCGATCAAGCTGATGGAACTGACGCTCGCCACCAACGCCTAGCGGCGATGAGCGCTCGCGCGACGAGAATCTATCGAGGCACGTGGAAGGTGACCAGCGCGGCGCCGCTGAGTGTCAGCAGGTCCCACGGCTCGCTGGTGCGCAACACCGCGATGGCCGACGTCGGGAACTTCGTCGAGATGCTCTCCGTGGCAGTGATGTTGCTGCCGTCGGGGGCGGCCAATCCGAGCGCGACCGCCGACATCGCCGGCTCGTGGCCGATGACCAACAGCGTCTCGACGTCGGCGCCGACACCGTTGATCTCCTCGATCACCGCGCCGGGCGTCGCATCGTAGAGCCGGTCGACGTAGTTCACCGGCGCGTCGATGCGGGTCCGCGCCAGCGTCTCGCGCGTGCGGGTGGCCGTCGAGCAGAGCACCGCGTCGATGGCCGGTGCATTTGCGCGTAGCCAGTCCCCGGCCAGCCCGGCCTCGCGGACACCGCGGGGGGCCAGCGGACGATCATGGTCGGCGACGCCTGCCGGGTAGTCCGACTTGGCGTGCCGAAGCAACATCAGCGTGCGGTAGGAGTTGCTCACCGACTAACCGTAAGTCAGGCGTCCCGACGACGGTCGGTACGCTTCGGCAGATGAATGCCGCCCGAGCCAGGGCCGCGCGCTTGCGCGGCGTGTTGGTGGGCGCGTCCTCGGCCGCCGTGGCGGTTGCTGCCCACAGCGTCGGCGGCGCTGACCTTCCCGCTGCTCCTGCGATCGTCCTGCTGGTGCTGGCATGCGCCGCCCTCGGAGCGGCGGCATCGTCACCGGCGGAGAACCAGCGCTGCCTGCCGGTGGTGCTGGCCTACGTATCGGCCGGGCAACTCGTCGGCCACTGCGCGCTGGTGTTCGCCTCGACCCATGCGCACGCAGACCATTGGTCTGTGGCGATGCTGGCGTCACACGTGGTATCCGCGCTCAGCTGTGCCGCGCTGATCTGTACGGTCGAGCGCCTTTCCGGTGCTCTCGCCGGTGTTCTTTGGCGGCTGATCCTGGTGCTCCAGGCGCTGGTCGACGGCGATCAGCCGCGTATGAGCCGCCCAGTTTGGTGGCACTGCGGCCTCGCCTCACGCATTCTCGCCCGCTGCGGGCCGGGTACCCGCGGGCCTCCGCTGGTCGCTTCAGCCGCGTAACGCGGTCTCCACATACGGACAGTGCGCGACGAGCGCTGTCCGGTTCTGCCGTGTTGCAGCCACTCGAGCGCGCACGGTGTCGACCCCATGCCCAGTGAAAGAGGCAACATGTCTGTACCCGAACAAACCCTCGACCAAGGCGCGGCCGGTCCTCTGGTCACGCAGCGACGACGTAGCGCTCGGCCGCTCGTCTATCGATTGCATTTCTATGCGGGCGTTCTGGTGGCGCCGTTCATCCTTGTCGCCGCGATCACCGGCGGGCTGTACGCGGTGGCGCCGACGATCGAGAGGTTCGTTTACGACGACATTCTGATCGTCACCCCGGGGGGCGAGGCAATTCCGTTGTCGCAGCAGGCCGCTGCGGCGCGGGAAGCATTCCCGGATCTGACGCTGGCGGGGATGCGCCCGGCAACGGGACCTACTGACTCGACCCGCGTCCTGTTCACCGACCCACAGCTGGGTG
>DATFCF010000044.1:0-2680 GCA_035253445.1 Mycobacterium sp. | reverse complement strand
CGCAGCGGGTGTTCGACGCGGGTGTGCTTTCGCTCGGCATTCCGATCGATGGGCTCGAAACCGAGCGCGATGTGCATTACGCGGCCCTGGCCTTCAAGCGCGCCACCGAATACGACCCCGACATGTGCGATGCCTGGTTGGGCCGCGCTGCCACGGGCGATACCAGCCCGGAGGTCGTCTACCACCTGTACCGGACCAGCAGCATCTCGTTGTATCGCGAACAGCGCCGGCTCGGCCTTTCACCGCACGCCCTGCGCGGGCGATTCCAGACCGGGCTGTATCTGGACTACCCACTCAGCACCAAGACGGAAATTTGGCTTGCCTACGCGGCCAGCATGATTAGCGCCAAGGACTATGACGAAGCCGAACAGGTGCTCGACGAATTGGCTACCGCATGCGCCACGGTGCCCGACGGTGACCCGGCGTCCGCCGAGATATGCGCCTACATCCGAGGCGTACTGCACTTCACCACCCAACGATGGCCGGATGTCCTGAGTGCGCTGAGCAATTCGGCGTCCTTCAGAGACCCCTACGTCGCCGCAGGCACCCATCTCATGGTGGGGTCGGCTTGTGCACAACTGGGCTTGTTCGGCGAAGGGATCCGCCGGCTCGAGCAGGCGATCGAGGGTCCGATCCCGTTGGCAAGCCGCGCCGCGGAGTTCTGCAAGGGTCTCACGTTGCGCGAGATGGGTGAGGAACTCCAGGCGCGCGTCGTCTTCGAGCGGATCTATAGCGAGGAGCCGGGATTCGAGGCGAACGCGGCAGCGTTGGCAGACCCCAAATATCGTCTGGTCATCACCTCCAAGGAGATGATCGACTCGCGCACCGACCGGTGGGATCCGGCAAGCGCTCCCACCGCCGAGGACCTCCTCGGCGACGATCTGACCGAACGTGGCAACGAATACCTGCGCGCGGCGCAACAGGAGTTGGACCGGCAGATCGGATTGCCGGAGGTCAAACTGCAAGTCGCCAAACTGAAGTCGGCGGCGATGCTGGCCAAAGTGCGTGGCGACAAGGGACTCAACGCCGCGGCCCGCACCCTGCACCTGGCGTTCACCGGTCCGCCCGGCACGGGGAAGACCACCATCGCCCGCGTGGTGGCCCAGACCTATTGCGGGCTGGGGTTGCTGCGGACGCCGAATGTCGTTGAGGCCAAACGCAACGACTTCGTCGGACAGCATCTGGGCAGCACGGCGATCAAGACCACCGCCCTCATCGACTCGGCGATGGACGGAGTGCTGTTCGTTGACGAGGCCTACACGCTGATTCAGACTGGATTGTCCGGCGGCGACGCATTCGGCCGGGAAGCGGTGGACACACTGCTCGCCCGGATGGAGAACGACCGCGACCGCCTGGTCGTGATCATCGCCGGGTACGACGCCGAGATCGACCGGTTGCTCGCCTCCAACGAGGGACTGGCGTCGCGGTTCTCCAAGCGGATCCGGTTCGGTTCGTACAACCCACTGGAGTTGGGCGACATCGGACGGCTGATCGCTCGAGCGCGCGATTCGGAACTGTCCGACGCGGCCTATGAGGAACTGGTTTCGGTGTGCACTGTCCTGTGCCAAGGTGAGGCGCTCGACTCGTCGGGGCAGGTGCGGCGCAGCATCGACCTGGTCGGCAATGGGCGGTTCGTACGCAACGTCATTGAGGCCGCCGAGGAAGAGCGCGAGTACCGGTTGAGCGAAAGCCATGGCTCGAACCTGCAAGACCTCGATGAAGCCCAGCTGATGCGTATCGAACTTTCTGACATGCAGGCGGCGCTCAAACAGGTGCTCGGAATGCTAACCCCGAACTGACGAGAGAAGTGACGATGACGCAATCCTCCGACGGGCCACATCCGCCGCCGGCGTCCACACCTTTCACGAGCAGCCCGGCGAACACGCCCCCGCCGTTGGTGCCTACCGACGGCGAGTTGGGATTGATCCAGCGTCAACCGGCGCCGAGAACGGGCTGGCGAGGCGCTGTGCACCGGGCAACCGGTCTCAACCCCGGAGTGTCGACAAGGGAAGCGGGCTACCGGACGCTCATCGACCGTGTCAACCGGCCAGTGCGCGGGCCATTCAGCATCGCGGTGCTTTCGCAGAAGGGCGGCGTCGGCAAGACGACGATCACCGTCGGGCTGGGCGCGACCCTGGCGGCGACCCGTGGTGACCGGGTCATCGCGGTTGATGCCAATCCTGACTTCGGCACCCTGGCCCAGCGCGGGCCGGACGAGACGAGTTCGACGGTGCGCGACGTGTTGCTCGACGATGACATCGTTCGTTACTCCGATATCCGGTTGCACACCTCGCAGAGCTCGAGCCGGCTTGAGATCCTTGCCTCCGAGCGAGACCCGGCGACCTCAGAAGCGTTCTCGGAGGCGGACTATCGGGGCGTGCTGCAGGTGTTGCAGCGCTTCTACAACATCATCCTGACCGACTGTGGCACCGGGCTGGTGCACTCGGCGATGGCCGGTGTGCTGGGCGAAGCCGACATGGTGATCGTCGTGGCGTCGCCGGCGGTCGATTCCGCTCGCAGCGCGTGGGCCACTCTGCGTTGGCTCGAGCGGCAAGGCTATTCGCATTTGGTGCCGGCGGCGACGATAGTTTTCAGCGCCTCGCGTCCCGGGGCACTGGGACTGGACATCAACCAATTGGCGCGGCAGTTTCTGCCGCGGGTGCGCGCCATGCACGTCATC
>DATFCF010000043.1:0-2465 GCA_035253445.1 Mycobacterium sp. | reverse complement strand
GCCGAGCGCAAACGAGGCTGTCGAAGAACCGAAGACCACCGACGCCGTCGTATACGACATCCACGCCGGCGCCAGCGGTGAGTTCGCTAGTTGCGCTTGGCACAGCGTCGTATCCAACAATTACCTGATGTGCGCCCGCGGAGTAAGCGTGAGCTGATTTGGTGGCATCCGACACGACGCCAAGCACTTTCACTCCGCGCGATGAAGCAATCTGAGTGATCAGTCGCCCGACACCTCCAGCAGCCGCAAGGACTTGGACCGTGTCGCCCCCTGTTACGGAGTACGCCGAATCAGTCAAATAGTGCGCAGTCAACTGATCTGTCCCCGCCGTTTCGAGCCGTGGTTATGCGAGTTGAGGGATCGAATAGGTGGACGTCCAGAGCGTTTCGAACTCTGTGGGGCTGATGTTACCGAGGTAGCTGTGACGGCGTTCGGTGTTGTAGAAGTTGTCAATGTAATCGGCTATGGCTGCGGCTAACTCGATGGTGGCGGCCCATTTACGGGTGTTGAGCAACTCGACCTGCAGCCTGGCCCAGAAGGACTCCATGGCGGCATTATCGAAGCAGTCGCCCACGGTGCCGAACGAGCCGAGCAGGCCCCATCGCCGCATGTTCTCCCCGAAGCTCCACGACGTGAATTGGGTTCCATGATCGGCGTGCAGAATCGTTGTGCCCCAGCGGTTTCTGTTGGCGACGGCCATGTTAACCGCGTTGTTGACCAGGGCGGTATCGGCCGCAGTGGAGAAGGTGCGAGCCACGATCATGCGTGAGAAGCAATCCAGGATGGCACAGCAGTACACCTTGCCGTCGCGGGCGGGGTGTTCGGTGATGTCGGTGCACCACAGTTCGTTCGGCTCGGTGGCGGTGAACTGCCGGTTGTCCAGGTCGACGGGGGTGTCGACACCGATCAGGTTAGGTTTTCGCCGCCCTGGGCGCGGCAGCCCATACAGACCGTGCTCGGACATGATCGAGTTGACCAGCTTGTGATTGACGTTCATGTCGTAGTCGGCCAACAGCGCCGCGCGGACCCGTCGGCATCCGTAGGTGCCGCGCGAACGTTGAGGGATCTCGGTGATCGTATCTGCCACAATCAATCGGCGCACTTCACGATCGGGTCTGCTGCACGGTCAGGTGACAGTTACGGTCACGCGGCCTGACTGGCCGGTGTGGTCATGATTGCTTCGAATTCGATGGGGGTCAACCGCCCTAGAGTGAGTTGACGGCGTCGGCGGTGGTAGGTGCGTTCGATCCAGGTGACGATGGCGATGCGTAGCTGCTCACGGGTGTCCCAGCGGCGGCGGTCCAAGACGTTCTTCTGTAGCAGGCTGAAGAAGGACTCCATGGCTGCGTTGTCGCCGGCCGCCCCGACACGCCCCATGGAGCCGACCATGTCGTTGTGGCCCAGGGCGCGAACGAATTGTCGGCTGCGAAATTGGCTGCCACGGTCGCTGTGGAGCACGCAGCCGGCGACATCACCGCGGCGTGCCACTGCGCTATTGAGCGCCTGGGTGGCCAGCCGGGATTTCATCCGGGAGTCGATGCTGTAGCCGACGATCCGGTTGGAGAACACGTCCTTGATCGCACACAGGTAGAGCTTGCCTTCACCGGTGCGGTGTTCAGTAATATCGGCCAGCCACAACCGATTTGGCGCATCAGCGGTGAAATCGCGGCCCACCAGATCGTCATGGACCGGTGGACCCACCTTGCCGTTCTTACCGCGTTTGCGTTTACCGAACACACTCCACCAGCCATTGTTCGAGCAGATCCGCCACGCGGTGCGCTCGGCCATCGGCTCGCCGGCGTCGTCGGCCTCGGCGACCAGGAAGCGGTAGCCGAACTCCGGATCGTCGCGGTGGGCGTCGAACAACGCGTTGGCGCGATAGGCCTGGGCCAGCTCGGCGTCGGTCATCGGGTTGGCCAGCCAGCGGTAGTAGGGCTGGCGGGCGAGCTTGAGGACCCGGCACGTCACCGCCACGGGGATCCCGTCGGCGGCGAGCTCTTTCACGAGCGGGTAAAGCCTTTTCCCGGAAGATTCGACTGCGACAGATACGCCGCGGCTCGACGCAGCACCTCATTTTCCTGTTCCAACAACCGGTTCCGGCGACGCAGCTCCCGCAGCTCCGCGGCCTCGCCCGTCGTCTTACCCGGCGCGGCCCCATCGTCGACGTCGGCCTGGCGCAGCCACTTCGACAGCGTGATCGGATGCACCCCGAAATCAGCGGCGATCTGCTCGATCGTCACACCGTCCTCGCGGCTGCGGGCGACCCGCACAACGTCGTCGCGGAACTCCTTGGGATAGGGCCTTGCCATGGTGACATCCTTCCAGCCCGCCCACCCTGGGCAAGCGATCTCAGGTGTCACCTATCCGTGCAGCAGACCCTCGGCACGGGCACGGCTCCTTTGACGGACGTCGTGACCAAAAGTGAAGCAAACCGACTCCGTGCAACTTAGGACACATTAGAGCCT
>DATFCF010000042.1:0-6282 GCA_035253445.1 Mycobacterium sp. | reverse complement strand
CGTTACTCTCCGTCATCGCCCTGGTGGCAGTCTCGTTTGCCGCCTATGCGGGCGTGCAGCAGGTGCGTGCCGGACGCAGTGAACGCGAAGCGATTGCCCAGCGACTCATCGCGGAGGCGCGCGTCGACCTGTCCAAGGCCGCCGACGCGGCAGCCTTGCAGGAGCTGCTCGCGGGCCGGAGTCTGACGAACGACGTCCCGGACAGCACGCTGTATCCCATCGTGGTTGGCTCCGCCAGCACGTTCAAGATCATGCACAACCCCCCGCGCCCCGGGGGAGAAGCACTCATCCCTGTCCAGAGCGTGGCTGTCAGCCGTGACGGTGCACTGATCGCCGCCGGAAGCAACGACCATCTGTTGCGGCTGTGGGATTCGGGCTCGGGTGAACTCGTGCGGGAGATCGACCTTCCCGGCATCAAGTCAGTCGGGACTGTCGCGTTCGACCCGAGTGGTAGGCGCGTCGCCGTCGGCGCCAATGACGGGACCCTGCAGGTGGTTGACGCAACCGATGGCCAACGGGTCGGCACGGTGATGTCGCATCCGGGCGCCGCGGTGAGCAGTGTGATGTTCGGGCACGACGGGCAGTGGATCGCCACAGGAGATAGCACGGGCACCGTGCGCGTGTGGAATCTGCTGAAGGGCACAGCGTTTGTCACGATACCGGCGGATGTTGTCGGCCCAGTGGCGAAAAGCGTGGCATTCAGCCCCGGAGGAGACTTCGTCGCCTCGGCGAACGGCTTCGGGGTGCGCTTGTGGGACGCCCGCGACGGGCGACAGCTGGCCGATCAACCGCTCGGGTATCCCGTTATGAGCGTGGCATTCAACAACACCGGTGATCGTCTGGTGGTAGGCGGAATCGGCGGCACCATCGACGTCCTTGACGGATACACCCTCGACGCAATCAACACGGAGCGGGCACATCCAGGCATGGTGAACAGCCTGTCGTTCAGTTCCGACGGCAAACGGATCGTTTCGGGTGGAGACGACAACGCGGTCAAGGTGTGGGACGCGGAATCGCTGACGCCGCTGGGCAGTACGTTCCAGGGCCACGGTGGCTATGTGTCCTCGGTGGCATTCACCCGGGACGGAACACGGATCGTATCGGGCAGCGTCGATGGCACCGTGCGAGTCTGGAATGCGGTGTTCGGCCTGACCATCCCGGCGGATCAGGGCGGTCCGATCCGTGCGGTCGACTTCAGCTCCGACAACCGCATCGCGGCTTCGGGTGGCGTTGACGGCACTGTCAAGTTGTGGGATGCCACCACCGCCGCGCCGATCAGCACGTTGGGTGAAGCGTCGGCACCGGACAACCCCCGCTCCGCCATCAACGATCTGGCGTTCTACCGGGGTGGCAGCCGCATCGTCACCGCATCGAATGACGGTGGGGTCCTGGTGTGGGACACGGAACGAGGCACGGCGACCAAGCTCAACACCGATCCGCCGCCAGGAGGGCTGCCACTTCCCATTCGGCGAATGATGAGCGTGGCCGTGGACCGGCACGAGAACTATATCGCCGCAGGCGGGTTCGACGGGTTGGTGCGGTTGTGGGATGCCGACACTCTGGAGCCGAAAGGTGTGATGCGTGCGCAGACCACCAATGCGCAGGGAAAGACGGTGCCCTATCAGGTGTGGAGCCTGGCCTTTAGTCCCAACGGCCGCCAGCTGGTCACCGGATCTGGCGTCGACGAGTCACGCGAGCCGGTGAATCTCCTTCAGGTGTGGAACCTGGACAAGCGGACGCCCGACCGCGAACCAATGCAGGGTCCGCCTGGCACAACGGTCTTCGCGGTGGCCTTTGCAAGCGACGACAGGCTTGTCTCCGGAAGCTCCGATGGAACCGTCCGTGTCTGGGATATCAACGCGCGCAGCGAAATTCCTGAACCGCTGTTCCGGGACCAAAGCCCGGTCTACAGCCTCGCCGTCGCGCATGACAGCCCGTGGATCGCCGCGGGCGGAGGCGGCGGAACTGTTCGAGTATGGGACATGGTGGACGAACCGCCCGATGACACGCCTCTTTATGGACATCAGGACTGGGTCCACAGCGTGGCGGTCAGCCCGGACGACTCGCTGATTGTCTCGGGAAGCGCAGATGGCAACCTGCGATTGTGGCCGGGGCCGCCCGACGATGTGGGCAAAGCAGTCTGCAGCAAGCTCACCGCCAACCCCAGCCACAAACAATGGGAGCAGTGGGTCGAAGGCAAGATTCCTTACGGCGATCTGTGCACCGATCTTGAGCCTGCGCCTGACGCCTAAGGCTGGATTCAGGTAGTCGACTACTCAGTACTTGCGCCGATCTGCGTCCTACCGTCGGACTTGTACCACCTCAAGCGCACGAATCGAGTCCACGATGAGCACGAAAACCGCCACGGCGTGCTTGTACCCGGCGATCTGCACGATGGCAGCACTCAGCATCTGTCCAGTGGCGCTTGCAGGCCCTGATAGGCAGTGCTATCAGAAGCCGGCCGGCGAGATAGTTTGCATCGATCTCAGTGGCAGTGGTTCTGAGCATCGGGACTGCTATCTCGTTCCGATAGGACCACGATGCTTCAATCCGACCGCACATCCCGGGTTTGACGGACGGGTACAGCTGCCGAACGGCGAATGGGCGTTACCTCTACCCAGGGAGCGGTGGCCGTCGGCGGGTCCCGAAACCAGGGCGCCCACTGCGCCGCCGGGCAACGACAAGCCGGCATCGACGCCTGACAGACGGCCGCCCGCGGGCACGCCGCAAGTGCCGGGCCGCGATCCCGTCGCGCGGCGGTAACCACCAACCATCGAAGAGGAAGTAGCACGATGACGACGACACTCGAGATGCGACCGGAAACCGAGGGTATCCACCGTTGGGTAATCTCCGACGCGGAGCTGGAGGCGGCCGCGGAGGAGTCCGCACTGTCGTACACGTTCCAGACGGATGCCTATTACATGTGCTGCTACTAGCGCCGACCGCTGTGGCGATCACGCCCGCAGATCTGGCAGCCAGAGCCGCGACCGTCGACGAATTGCTGTCCGACGAGTTCGAGTCGCTGCCTTGGCAGAAGCGCGACGCCGATGCAGCGGCGAAACATCTTGCGGCATGGTGCAACTCGTCCACACACGGTGATTGGGAGTTGTTCGAACGACGGTTGAGTCGTGACGGGCACACCGTCGACGGAGTCTTGGAGCGTTTCGCGTCGGCACGCCGACGTCCGTCAGCCCCGCTTCCGGAGTGGGCTTGCGACGCCGAGTGGATCCAATCCGCTCTCCAGGGCCGTTCGGTCGAAACGCACACTCGCCGAGCGCCATTCGACGACGTCTTTTCGGGCCTGGTCGCCGACGCCGACGCTCGACTGTGGGCCTCGGTCGAGCCCTCTGTGGTGACTCGGTTCGCGTCCACTGCACGTGACGATCTGCGCGGGCTGTTGACCGCCAGCCTGTGTGGACTGTGCGCCTCGGTGCTCTACGACCGGTTCACGCAGTCGTCAGCGCCCTATGAGGCATTCGTCACGGAGATGACCGCGGGCGGCATGATTCGCCTCTTCGACGAGAAGCCGGTGCTGCTGAGGCTGGTCGCCGCGTTGACACGGCAATGGCTCACCACGTCGCGTGAGTTCCTGTCACGGCTCGATGCGGATGTCAAGCGCGTCCGCCACGACATCGTCCGCCGGGAAGTCGACGCTCGGGTCGCGCATGTTCACGGTGGTCTTTCCGACGCGCATCGCGGCGGTCACACCGTCCTGCGGGTGGAATTCGACGACGGCTCATCCGCGATGTACAAACCCCGGGATCTGCGGCTCGACGTCGCGTGGCAGTCGCTCGTCGAGCGGCTCAACCGTGAGGCACCTGTCGAACTGCGTACTCCCAGAACCGTTGCGGGTGACGGCTACGGCTGGACCGAGTACGTCGAACACACCGAGTGCAACACCGTGCAGGACTGCACGCGGTTCTTCTATCGTGCCGGCGCGTGGCTGGCGCTGTTCCACTGCTTTGCCGCCAGCGATATCCATCACGAGAACATGATCGCCGCGGGCGATCATCCCGTCCCCATCGATGTCGAAACGCTCCTGCAACCCGGTGTGCCTGCGCGGAGGGACTCGCAAGCCTACGAAGCGGCGAGGGAATTGATCGCGAACTCGGTCGCGGCGGTCGGGCTGCTTCCGGCGTACGGAAAGACCGCGAACGGTGTCCATGCGGCCGGAGGCGTCGCCTCGGAATGGCCGACGGGAAAGAAGCTGATCTGGAACGATATCAACTCCGACGCGATGAAGCCGTCGATGGTCGAGGAAACCAGCAGGCCGCCGTCGAACCTGCCTCGCCTCGGTGATCGCCACGTGAGTCTCGCGGGACATGTCGAGGATTTCATCTCAGGTTTCCGCGACTACGCGACCTATGTGAGCGCCGCGGGCCCGCAACTCTTCGACGGGTTCGCCGGGCTCACGGTCCGCAAGGTCATCCGGCCCACCCAGTTCTACTCGATGTTGCTGCAGCGGTTGAAAGACGACCGCACCATGGACGACGGCGTGCTGTGGTCGAGCCAGGCTGATTTTCTTGCCAGACTGGCGGATTGGGACTCCGATGCCGACGACAGCTGGCCCGATCAGCGGCTGGAACGCAGCGCCCTCCTCGAGCTGAATGTCCCGCTGTTCACCGCGTCCGCCGATGGTCTGCGACGCGCCCAAGATCGCGTGCTCGGCCTCGACGACAAGGAGATCGCGTGGCAAGTGGAGGTCATCCGGCAAACGTCGCCTGACCTCTCAGGCCTCAGATCAGAGCCGCCGACGGCCGAAGTGTCACCGGATGATGTTGTGGTGCTGCCGAATTCGGCATTCCTCGCGGAGGCCGATGTCATCGCACAGAAGATCGCGGACTACGCGATACGCGGGGGATCGGGCGCCGCGTGGATCGGTCTTGGCTGGTTCCCCGACGCCGAAGCATTCCAGCTCGCCGTACTCGGAGACGACCTCTACAACGGCGCGTGCGGCATCGCCACATTCCTGGCCGCACACGCGCGCATCAGCCACAACCCCGACTCGGCCGACCTCGCGTTGGCGGCCGTCGCACACCTGCGCGCCGCACTACGAAGCCGCCGCGCGTCGCGCATGGCCAGGGTGACGGGCATCGGCGGCGCGACAGGTCTCGGTTCGATGCTCTACGGCCTGACGTGTGTCGCGCGGTTACTGGATGACGACGTCCTGCTCGAGGAATCGCTCGGCGTCGCGAGGTTGTTCAGCGATGAGCTCATCGCGTCGGACACGCAGCTCGACGTGATCGGCGGCAGTGCGGGCGCCATTCTGAGCCTGCTGCGGCTGCACCGGGACACCCAGGCCGACGAGGTTCTGGATCGCGCCGTCGCATGCGGCACGCATCTGTTGCGCCAACAACGCCACGGACCGCGCGGACGCAGAAGCTGGGCGTGCCGCACCGCGAACGGCCAGGTTCTCAACGGTATGTCGCACGGCGCGGCAGGGTTCGCCTATGCGCTCGCCGCGCTGGCGGGCGCGGCTGGTCGCGAGGACTTCGCCGACGCCGCGGCGGAATGCCTCCGATTCGAAGGCGCAAACTACGACCCGCAGTGGGGCGACTGGCGCGACCTGCGCGTCGACCAGCCGCATTGGCGGTCCCAGTGGTGCCATGGCGCGGTGGGTATCGGGCTTGCTCGCCTCGGCATGACGAAACTGGGTTCTACCGCGCCCTCGGCCGTGCAGGTCGACGTCGGCCGTGCGCTCACCGGTGCGTCACGGGGATGGCCCGGCCACGCGGACACCCTCTGCTGTGGCGCGCTGGGCAGCGTCGAACTGGCCCGGGAGGCGGGCAAGGTCCTCGGCCGTGAGGATCTGCACGGCCTCGCGTCGCGGCGGCTGTCGGCAATCGTGGACACGAAGTCAGCGGCCGGGGGTTACCGCTGGAGTGCCGCGGTGTCGTCGCGATTCAACGTCGGGCTGTTCCGTGGCCTGGCCGGTGTCGGCTACACGTGCCTACGCGAAGTCGACGACTCACTGCCGAACCTGCTCATCTGGGAATGACCTGACGCGGCGGCGGCGATGGTTTGCTCGAAACCGCCGTGGTGCGCGGTTGCCTGCGACGGATGGCTTTCTGTCTCTTGCCAAGGGTGATGCGGCCCGAACATGCGCTGCCTGTGTGGCCTGGACTACTCGCAATTGCTTTGTGCTGCATTGACTTCGGCCACGTACCATGGGGGCTTGCGTCCGCGGCCTACGAAAGCCTGACGGACGCGTTAACCGAACGTCCAATGCGGGAACACGTGTATAGCCGCACGTCGCGCGTGGACGGCGGCCCGCAAGGGCGT
>DATFCF010000041.1:0-5206 GCA_035253445.1 Mycobacterium sp. | reverse complement strand
CAGGGCGTCGACCTGTTCTTCATTCTCAGCGGTTTCGTACTGACCTGGAACTACCTCGATCGGATGGGTCCGTCCTTCTCGGCGCGCGCCACGTTGCACTTCCTCTGGCTGCGCCTCGCCAGAGTCTGGCCGGTCTACCTGGTCACCTTGCACCTGGCCGCCCTGTGGATAATTTTCACGCTCTACGTCGGCCACGTGCCGTCCCGAGCCGTCGACCATCTCAACGCGGTCAGTTACGTACGCCAGATTCTGCTGGTGCAGCTGTGGTTCCAGCCGTACTTCGACGGGTCGAGCTGGGACGGACCGGCATGGTCAATCAGCGCCGAGTGGCTGGCCTACCTGCTCTTCGCACCGCTCGTGCTGGTCATCTTCCGGATTTCGCATGCCACAAGGGCGCGCAGCCTGACGTGGCTGGCGGTGGCCGCCTCGCTACCACCGGTGTTATTGCTGCTGTCGAGCGGCCAGTTCTACACGCCGTGGAGCTGGCTGCCCCGCATCGTTATGCAGTTCACCGCCGGAGCACTGGTTGCTGCCGCCGTCGGAAGGCTGCGGCCGACCGATCGCGCTCGCCGCTGCGCCGGATACGCTGCCGTGCTCTTGATCGGCGTGATCGTCGCGTTGATGTACGTCCTCGATGCGCATCCGCTGCCCGATGTCCACGACAGTGGTGGATTGGTCGACGTGCTGTTCGTCCCGCTGGTGATGACCCTGGCGATTGGCGCCGGCAGCCTGCCACGCTTGCTGTCCACCCGGGTGATGATGTTCGGCGGGCAGGTCTCGTTCTGCCTGTACATGGTGCACGAGTTGGTGCACACGGCATGGGTGTGGGCCGCCGAGCAATTCCAGCTCACGCTGACGGGCTCCTGGGGCAAGTTGCTGGTCGCCGGTCTGCTCGCGTTCGCCTTCGGCGCTGCGGTTTTGCTCTTTCATTTCGTTGAGGAACCTGCGCGGCGGTGGATGCGCAACATGATGCACGCCAGGGAAGCGATCGCAGACTCACGCAGCCGCAGGGCCGACGTGGCGGTGAACGGCAAGATTCATCCGATCGACGGTGCGCTGGAAGACACCGGATCCAAGGCGATGTCGGCGCGCGCCGGGTGATGACTGAGTTTTCGTCGGATTCCTCATAAACTGTCCGTAATCGCGGTGCGGGACACGCGATTCCGTTGACAGGAGGTCGCAGTGGCTCGTCCGGCCGCGTTCGTCGTCGCGCTCGTTCTCCTGGTGAGCGGTATCGGTCAGCTCCATCGTCTCGCGCCCGGCTATGACTTGCTGGTCCGGGATTCCCCGCTGAATCACGTCGCGGTGATCGGCGACTCCTACACCACCGGCACCAACGAGGGAGGTCAAGGCCCGAGGACGTGGACCGCTCTGGCATGGCAAACGCTCGCTCGCCAAGGACTACAGGTCACAGTCGACGTGGCGTCGGAGGGCCGCGCCGGGTATGGCGTGCGCGGCGACCACGGCAGCGTTTTCGCCGATCTGACCCTGCGGGCGGTCAAGCCCGAAGATGCGTTGGTGGTGTTCTTCGGTTCGCGAAATGACCAAGGTGCCGATCCCGAGTTACTGGATGGGATGGCCGACGACGCCTTTGACCTCGCACGCCGAGCCGCACCGTCCGCGACGCTTCTGGTCATTGGACCGCCGTGGCCAACCGCGGACGTCCCCGAGTCCGTGCTACGGATTCGCGACATCCTGCGGGCCGAGGCCCGGGCAGCAGGAGCGGTGTTCGTGGACCCCCTCGCAGAACGGTGGTTCGTCGGCAGGCCCGACTTGATCGGGGCGGACGGTGTGCACCCGAACGATGCGGGACACGCGTACATGGCCGACAAGATTACACCACTGATACGCGCACAGCTGCCCAGGCAGGCCTAATAGGGTAGGGCCGATGAGAACGCTCATACGCCGAATGGCAGTCATCCTCGCGGCGGCCGTCGTGCCGTTCGCGTTTGCGGCAATCGTCACCCCGGCAGTGAGTTTGGCGAATTGTCAGAACGGCCAGTGGTGGGATCCCGTGAGCAACGCGTGCCAGCCACTGCCGGTGCAGCCATTGGCCTGCGAGAACGGCTCGTGGTGGGACCCGGTCGCCAATGTCTGCCGACCGCCGATCGGCCCGCCGTTGTTCTGCGACAACGGTTGGTGGTGGGATCCGGTCCCCAATGTTTGCCGGCCTCCAGTGATTCCGCCTCAGTAAAAGGCTTGCGATGTCCGAGAAGAAGGGCCAAGACCTGCTGTTCGACGCACTCAACACCAAAGGCACCGCCTTCACCCGCGCCGAACGCATCGAGTTCGGTCTGCTGGGGCTGCTGCCGACGGCCGAGAAAACCCTCGCCCAGCAAGTCGAGCACAGCTGGGGCGAATTCTGCACGCGCCGTGAGGGTCTCGACAAACACATCTACCTTCGCGCATTGCAGGACCGCAACGAGACGCTGTTTTACCGTGTCCTTCGCGACCACATCGTCGAGACGATGCCGATCGTGTACACCCCAACCGTCGGCGAGGCCTGCCAGCGCTTCAGCGAGATCTACCGGCGGCCACGCGGCCTCTTCGTGTCCTATCCGGATCGCGACCGGCTGCGTGAGGTGCTGCGCAACCGCCCTCAGAGCGAGATCGACGTCATCGTGGTGACGGACGGGCAGCGCATCCTCGGCCTTGGCGATCAGGGCATCGGCGGCATGGGTATCCCGATCGGCAAGCTCTCGCTGTACACGCTCATCGGCGGCATCCACCCGGCCCGCACTCTGCCCATCGTGCTCGATGTGGGTACCGACAATGTCGAACTGCTCGAAGACCCGCAGTACCTCGGCTGGCGGCACCGGCGCATCGACGATGACGAGTACTACGCGTTCATCGACGAGTTCGTCGCCGCCGTCTGCGACGAACTCCCTGACGTGCTGTTGCAATGGGAGGACTTCGCCACCGCGCATGCGCTGCCGATACTCGAGCGCTATCGCGACAAGCTGCTCACGTTCAACGACGACATCCAGGGCACCGCCGCCGTCGCACTCGGCGCGCTGCACGGCGCGGCGAAAGTCGCAGGCCGCCCGCTGTCGCAACAGCAGGTCGTGATGCTCGGCGCCGGCTCGGCCGGCATCGGTGTCCTCGACATGGTGCACCGCGAGATGGTGGCCCAAGGACTGTCGGCACACGAGGCGGCATCGCGGATCTGGGTCGTCGACATTCAGGGACTGCTCACCGACGACCGCACCGACCTATCGGCGGGGCAGCGGACATTCGCCCAGCCTGCGGGGCGCGTCGCGGACTGGGGCCTGTCGGGGCCGGCTCAGCTGGCGGACGTCGTGCACCACGTGGACGTCGGTGTGCTGCTCGGCCTGTCCACCGCGGCCGGCGCTTTCACCGAGGAGATCGTGCGCGAGCTCGCGGCCAAGACCGAGCGGCCCATCATCTTCCCGCTGTCCAACCCGACGAGCCGGGCGGAGGCACATCCGTCCGAATTGGACGACTGGACCGGTGGGCGAGCACTGATCGCCACCGGCTCACCGTTCGCGCCGTTGCATCGCGACGGGGTGGAGCGTCCAATCGCACAGTGCAACAACGTCTATATCTTCCCCGCGATGGGCCTCGCCGTCACCGCGGCACAGGCCACCCGGGTCACCGACGAGATGATGAGCGCCGCCGCTGCGACGCTCGGGGACGCCTCGCCTGCACTCAGCGATCCGCACCAGCCGCTGCTGCCGGCATGGTCGGATGTTCCCGATGTCGCCGTCCGCATCGCCCACGCAGTGGCCGTGCAAGCCGTCGCGGACGGCGTGGCGCCGAAACGCAGCGCCGAAGAGTTGACCGAGCGGATCGCACAGGTGCGCTGGACACCCGAATATCCGCAGTAGCAACCCGATTGAGCACAACACCCCGCGAGTTGGTTCAACTCGCGGGGTGTTGCACACCAATGCTGTCGGTCAGGCCAGATCGAACCGGTCGTTGTTCATGACCTTCACCCACGCCGCGACGAAGTCCTTCACGAACTTCTCCTTCGCGTCGTCGGCGGCATAGACCTCGGCAAGAGACCGCAGGATCGAGTTCGAACCGAACACGAGATCGGCTCCGGTGGCGGTCCACTTGGGCGCACCCGAGGCACGATCCTGGCCCTCGTAGACGTTCTCCGCCGTCTGCGACACCTTCCACTCCGTGGCCATATCGAGCAGGTTCACGAAGAAGTCGTTGGTCAATGTCCCTGGCCGGTCGGTGAATACACCGTGTTTGGTCTGGCCGTAGTTGGCGCCAAGAGCACGCAGGCCGCCGACCAGAACCGTCATCTCGGGTGCGGTCAGGTTCAACATGTAGGCCCGATCCACCAGCAGGTGCT
This sequence comes from Mycobacterium sp., assembly GCA_035253445.1. Lineage (GTDB taxonomy): Bacteria > Actinomycetota > Actinomycetes > Mycobacteriales > Mycobacteriaceae > Mycobacterium. The sequence continues at coordinate 882 of DATFCF010000041.1, read as the reverse complement.
CTGCCGGAGTCTTCATCCCGGCGCGCTGGTAGTTACGGAAGCCGTCGGCCTGCAACTCGAGCACCTCGAACGACTCCACATCGGTCTGCTCCTGCGAGGCATCCGTGCGCCCCGGCGCGAATGGCACCGTCACGTCGAAGCCGGCGTCCTTGGCCGCCTTTTCGACGGCCGCGGAACCGCCAAGGACGATCAGGTCGGCGAGCGAAACCTTCTTCCCGCCGGACGCCGAACCGTTGAAGTCCTGCTGCACCTTTTCCAAGGCCGCCAGCACCTTGGCAAGCTCAGCGGGCTGGTTGGCTTCCCAATCCTTTTGCGGCGCAAGGCGAATTCGCGCCCCGTTGGCACCACCACGCTTGTCGGTGCCGCGGAAGCTGGCCGCCGATGCCCAGGCGGTGGATGTCAGCTGGGATACCGAGAGTCCCGACTCGACGATCTTGGCCTTGAGCGCAGCGATGTCCTGCTCGCCGATCAGCTCGTGATCGACCGCGGGGACGGGGTCCTGCCACAGCTGCGGCTCGGGAACCCATGGGCCGAGGTAACTCGACACGGGTCCCATGTCGCGGTGCAACAGCTTGTACCACGCCTTGGCGAACGCCTCGGACAGCTCCTCGGGGTGGTCCAGCCAGCGCCGGGTGATGTCGGCATAGATGGGGCTCTCCCGCATCGAGACGTCCGTCACCAGCATTGTCGGCGCCCGCCCCGGCCCGCCGAACGGATCGGGAATGGTGCCCGCGCCTGCCCCGTCCTTAGCGGTGAACTGCCAGGCACCCGCCGGGCTCTTCGTCAGCTCCCACTCGTAGCCGTACAGGGTTTCCAGGAAGCTGTTGTCCCATTTCGTCGGGGTGGGCGTCCAGACCACCTCGAGGCCGCTGGTGATCGCGT
>DATFCF010000040.1:0-4795 GCA_035253445.1 Mycobacterium sp. | reverse complement strand
GCCGTCTACATCGCCATCCAGTTGGCCTACTGCTTCGGCCTCAAACACCAGCCGGTGATCGACATCTGCATTGTCTCGTCGGGTTTCTTGATCCGTGCCATCGCAGGAGGCGTCGCCGCGGGTGTGCCGCTGTCGCAATGGTTCCTGCTGGTGATGGCGTTCGGTTCGTTGTTCATGGCGGCCGGTAAGCGCTACGCCGAACTGCAGCTCGCCGAACGCACCGGCGCCAAGATCCGCAAGTCGCTGGAGAGCTACACCAGCTCGTATCTGCGCTTCGTGTGGACGATGTCGGCGACCGCGATGGTGCTGTGCTATGGCCTGTGGGCGTTCGAACGGGACGACACCGGTGGCACGTCGTGGTTCGTGGTGTCGATGATTCCCATCACCATCGCGATCCTGCGCTACGCCGTCGACGTCGACGGTGGCATGGCCGGTGAGCCCGAGGAGATCGTGCTGAAGGACCGGGTGGTGCAGCTGCTGGGCCTGGTGTGGATCGGAACCCTCGGTGCCGCCGTCTTCCTCAGTTGACAAGGTGAGCGCAATGGTCACGGGCCCTCTGGTCCGCTGGTCGGCGTTTCGCTACGACGCCACAGTCCGGCTCAGCCTGTGGGTGAGCGTACTGACCGTCGCCGCGTTATTCGGCTGGGGTGCCTGGCAACGGCGCTGGATCGCCGACGACGGGCTCATTGTGCTGCGAACAGTGCGAAACCTCTTGGCGGGTAACGGCCCCGTCTTCAACGCCGGTGAACGTGTCGAGGCGAATACGTCCACGGTGTGGACCTATCTGATCTATTTCGGCGCGTTGATCGGCGGCCCTGTCCGGTTGGAGTACGTGGCGTTGGTCCTCGCACTGGTGCTCAGCGTGGCCGGTGTGGTGCTCGCCATGTTCGGTACTGCACGGCTGTACGCGCCGAGCCTGCAGGGCCGACGTGCGCTACTGCTGCCCGCGGGCGTCCTGGTCTACATCGCGGTGCCACCCGCCCGCGACTTCGCCACCTCTGGACTCGAAAACGGTTTGGTGCTGGCCTATCTCGGGCTGCTCTGGTGGATGATGGTGGTGTGGGCGCAGGCCCCGCGCGCCTACTCCGCGCCGCTTCGTCCGGCGGTGGCGCGGCGCCCCGGCCCCCCAGTCATCCGCAGAGAGCCGATGCGGGCGCCCGCGGTGCCCGCGGAACCGCGCAACGCCGTCAGCCGACTCTTCGACGGCGCACTGGCTTTCGTCGCGGGACTGAGTGTGCTGGTGCGCCCGGAGCTGGCGCTGATCGGCGGGCTCGCGCTGATCATGATGCTGGTCGCGGCCCGCGGATGGCGACGTCGCGCATGGATCGTCGTGGCGGGCGGTCTGCTGCCCGTCGGCTATGAGATCTTCCGGATGGGTTACTACGGCCTGATTTTCCCCGGCACCGCGCTGGCCAAGGATGCCTCGGGAGCCAAATGGCCGCAAGGGTTTATCTATCTGGCCAACTTCAACAAGCCCTATCTGCTGTGGGCGCCTGCCATCCTGCTGGCGGGCCTGGCGGTCATGATGCTGATCAACCGCGGGCAGCCGTGGTGGAAGCGCCGCACCATCGCCCCGGGCTACGGGTGGATTGCCCGCATGGTGCAAAGCCCTGCCGCCGTCGTCATTTTCATCGTCGTCAGCGGGCTCGTGCAGGCGGTCTACTGGATTCGCCAGGGCGGCGACTTCATGCACGGCAGGGTTTTGCTGACGCCGTTGTTCTGCCTGTTGATCCCGCTGGCGGTGATCCCCGTCGTCCTGCCCGACGGAACCCGCATGGCCCGCGGTGCTGGGTACTTGTTCGTCGGAGCCACCAGCGTGTTGTGGTTGGCAGTGGCCGGTTGGTCACTGTGGGCGGCCAATTCGCCGGGCATGGGGGCCGACGCCACCCGCGTCACCTCGTCCGGCATCGTCGACGAACGACGGTTCTACTCCCAAGCCACCGGCAACGCACACCCGACCACCGCCGCCGACTATCTCGACTATCCGCGAATGCGGGCGGTGCTGACAGCATTGGACAACACTCCCGACGGAGCGCTCCTGCTGCCGTCCGGCAATTACGACCAGTGGGACGTCGTACCCGCAATACCCCCGCCCCCGGACGCGCCCCACAACCGGGCGGACCACGAAAATGGTCCGCACACAGTCTTTTTCACCAACCTCGGCATGCTCGGCATGACGGTCGGTCTCGACGTCCGTGTCGTCGATCAGATCGGCCTGGCCAACCCGTTGGCGGCGCACACGGCGAGGCTGGAAGACGGCCGCATCGGCCACGACAAAAACCTGTTCCCCGACTGGGCGGTGGCCGAGGGCCCATTCCTCAAGACTTATCCATACATTCCGTCCTACCTCGATCAGGACTGGGTGGCACAGGCCGAGGCGGCGCTGAAATGCCCGGAAACCGACGCCATGCTCACCTCGATACGCGGACCTATGGGGCCACGGCGATTCGCGTCAAACCTGCTGCACGCGTTCGAATTCACTGATTATCGAATCGACAGGGTGCCGCTGTACGAGCTCGTGCGGTGTGGGCTGGAAGTGCCGCCATCGTCGGGCGCCCCCTACACTGGCCTGCCGGCAACGGGGCCGTAACCGTCAGCGACTTGTTAACTGGCCGGGTTTTGTCGTTACTTGGTAACGCCGCAGCCCCCTCGGGCCGATAGAACAGTCGCGGGGAGCCGCCGTTCATTCGGCGCCGGACAGATGAACGGATGGTACGAGCAACTGATGCGTAGGACATCGGCTGTCAACGCTGCGCAGATTTGGCTCCGCCGCGTGCTCGCGGTTTCGGCCGCCGTGGTGATGCTTCCGGCCCTGACGACCGTCGCCGGCAATGCGCCCAGCGCCAACGCCTTCTCCCGCGAGGGATTGCCGGTCGAATACCTCGATGTCTACTCGACCTCGATGGGCCGCAACATCCGCGTGCAGTTCCAGCCCGCGCACGCTCCGGCGCCCGCACCAGCACCTGCTCCAGAAGGCGCACCTGCACCTGCACCTGCACCGGCGCCGGCGGCCACTCCCGGTGTTCAGAAGGCCGTCTATCTGCTCGACGGGATGCGTGCGCGCGACGACTACAACGGCTGGGATATCGAAACCCCGGCGTTCGAGTGGTTCGACAACTCCGGGGTCGCAGTGGTGATGCCCGTCGGCGGTCAGTCCAGCTTCTACTCCGACTGGTACTCGCCGTCGAGCTTCAACAACCAGGGCTATACCTATAAATGGGAAACCTTCCTGACCAACGAGCTTCCGCAGTGGCTGGCCGCCAACAAGGGTGTCTCCATGACCGGCAACGGCGTCGTCGGACTGTCGATGTCGGGCGGGTCGGCGCTGATCCTGTCGGCGTATCACCCGGGACAGTTCTCTTACGCGGCCTCACTGTCGGGCTTCCTCAACCCGTCGGCGCTGCTCATGCAGCAGGCCATCCGGGTAGCCATGCTCGACGCCGGCAGCTACAACGTCGACAACATGTGGGGCGCACCGTGGGATGGTGCGTGGAAGCGCAACGACCCGATCAAGCAGGTGTCGCGGATCGTGGCCAACGGCACGCGGCTGTGGATCTACTGCGCGCCCGGCGGCAACAGCCCCGTCAACGCGAATCCCGACCCGAACCAACAGTTCAACGCCGACAGCCTCGAAGGCATGGCCATCAAGTCCAACAAGGACTTCGCCGAGGCCTACGCCAAGGCTGGCGGCCGCAACGCCACCTTTCAGTTCCCGCCTGCTGGTAACCACGCGTGGCCGTACTGGGCTGCGCAATTGCAGGCATTGAAACCCGACCTGATCGCGACCCTCAACGGATGAGGGCCCGACCAGGGAGGACACCCGCTAAAGAGAGAGATCACAGCAGAATGTGGTTCACTACACGGGCAACGCGGCGAGGTCCTATGGACAGAATCTGCGTGCGGCATACAACAGATGGGATAGGTAGAAGCATGGGTTTCGTTGGGAGAGTGCGAGGCGCGGCGAAGGGCATGTCGCGCCGGCTCACGGTCGCAGCCATGGTGGCTGCCGTGTTGCCCGCCCTGATCGGCGTCGTCGGAGGCTCGGCGACAGCGGGGGCTTTCTCTCGTCCGGGTCTGCCGGTCGAATACTTGATGGTTCCGTCGGCCGGCATGGGCCGCGACATCAAGGTCCAGTTCCAGAGCGGCGGCCCCAACGCACCAGGGGTCTACCTGCTCGACGGCCTGCGTGCGCAGGAAGACTTCAACGGCTGGGATATCAACACGGCCGCATTCGAGTGGTACCTGGACTCAGGCATGGCCGTGGTCATGCCGGTCGGTGGACAGTCCAGCTTCTACAGCGACTGGTACAAGCCGGCGTGCGGCAAGGCGGGCTGCTCCACCTACAAGTGGGAGACGTTCATCAGCAGCGAGCTGCCGAGCTACCTGGCCGCCAACAAGGGCGTCGACCCAACCCGCAACGCGGCCGTCGGCCTGTCGATGGCCGGTTCGGCCGCACTGATCATGGCGATCTACCACCCGAACCAGTTCCAGTACGCCGCATCGCTGTCCGGCTTCCTGAACCTGTCCGAGGGCTGGTGGCCGATGCTGGTCGGTATGTCGATGGGTGACGCCGGCGGCTACAAGGCTGACGACATGTGGGGCAAGACCGAAGACGCGAACAGCGCGTGGAAGCGCAACGACCCGATGGTGCAAATGTCGACGCTGGTCGCCAACGGCACCCGGATCTGGGTCTACTGCGGTAACGGCACCCCGAACGATCTGTCCGCGGGCCTTTCGGCGGGCAACCTGTTCAACGCCAAGTTCCTGGAGGGCTTCACGCTGCGGACGAACAAGA
>DATFCF010000039.1:0-2310 GCA_035253445.1 Mycobacterium sp. | reverse complement strand
GGTCGTGACCGCCACCGCGCTGTCACGGCTCGGCCAGGCGCGCCCCGGCCAGGAGGTGCGGTTCAGAAAGGTGAGCGTCCCCGAAGCCGTGGACGGTTACCGGAGCCAACGACGCTCGATCGCGCTGCTGCGGTCCCGCGTGGCGAACGCCTTCGCCAGTCTTCGGATCCCCACTCACACAGACACGACATCCACCCAGCACCACTCTGTACCCCAGATGGAGTCAGCATGACCAACGCGATCTCACCCGACACGGCCGGGCACACGGCCGAACACGAGGTGCAACCCCGCCAGCTACGCAAAGTCGTTCTCGCAGGCTGCGTGGGCATCTTCGTCGAGCTCTACGACAACGGCATCTTCGCCTTCATGGCGACCGCCCTGGCCATCGTCTTCTTCGACGTCTCCAAGTCGAGTGACGCGCTGATGCTCGTCTTCGCCGGTTACGCGATCTCGTTCTTCGTGCGACCTCTCGGCGCGGTCGTCTGCGGCATCCTGGGCGACAGGATCGGCAGGCAGAAGATGCTCGTCTTCGTCATCATGCTGATCAGCGTCGCCACCGCGGGAATCGGCATTCTCCCGACCTACGCCGCGATCGGCGTCGCCGCACCCGCGTTGCTGATCCTCCTGCGCATCCTGCAGGGATTCTCGGTGGGCGGCGAGGCGGCGGGAGCCATGACCTTCCTCGCCGAGCACTCACCGGAGGGCAAGCGCGGACTCATCACCAGCTACGCCCAGATCGCGTCCTTCCTGGCCCTGCTCACGGGCACCCTGGTGGCGTTCGCGATGTCGCCGTGGCTCAACGAGGCCGCCATCAACGGCGGCGGTCCGGCCAGCTGGGCCTGGCGTGTGCCGTTCCTCGTCGCGATCCCGATGGGCGTCATCGGCTGGTACATCCGGCGGGCGATCAGCGACACCCCGAACTTCGAGAAGCTCAAGGCGGAAGGCGGACTGTCCCGCAACCCGTTGAAGGAAGCGTTCGCGACCCCCGAGCATCGCAAAGCGATGCTGCTCGCGCTGTTCATCCCGCTGATGAACGGTTCCGGCTACTACGTGCTCTTCTCCTACATGCCGACGTTCCTCAAGGGCGAGAACATCGGCTTCTCCACCGGCACCGCCCTGCTCGTGACCGCGGCGAGTCTGGTGGCGATCTGCATCGCCATTCCCTTCATGGGTGCCCTCTCGGACCGCGTCGGCCGCAAGCGGGTCATCGCCGGTGCGGCGATCGCCATGGCCGTCGGCGCCATCCCCTGTTACGCCCTGATCGCGACCGGCAACTTCGCGCTCGCGGTGCTCGGAGCGTGCGTCATGGCCGTGATCTTCGCCGGCCACACCGCCGTCATCCACATCCTCATCGTCGAACTCTTCCCCACCCGGGTGCGGTACTCGGCGTACGGTCTGGGCTACAACATCTCCTCCGCAGTGTTCGGCGGCACCGCGCCGCTGCTGATGACCTGGCTGATCCCGCAGTTCGGGATCTACGTCCCCGCGGTCTACGCCGTCGTCACCGCACTGGGAACCCTCATCGCCGTCAGCACCGTCACCGACCGGGCGCACGTGCCGCTCCGTGACACGCTCTGACGGATCCAGACTCGGCCCGGTGGTCTCCTGACTACCCGAAGACCACCGGGCTGCACCAACTTTCACCACCAGCAAGGCAAGGAAGCGTCATGCCATTCAACGACTACCGGACCGCACTCGTCACCGGCGCCAACACCGGAATGGGCGCCGCGGTCACCGAGATCCTCACCAAGCGGGGTCTCGCCGTCTACGGCGTCGCCCGCAACAAGGAGCGGCTCGACGAGGTGGCGGAGAAGACGGGCATGATCCCGTTGGCCGTCGACATCACCGACATCGACGCCCTGAGCGCCGCCGTCGAGGGGCGCGAGATCGACGTGCTGATCAACAACGCGGGGGTCTCGGCCACCGGCAACATCCTGGACGCGTCCGCCGACTCGGTCGACGCCATGGTCGACGTCAACCTCCGCGCGGTGCTGCACCTGTGCCGGCTGCTGATGCCGGGGATGGTCGAGCGGGACCTCGGCCACATCGTCAACATCAGCTCCATCGCGGGCCTGTACAACTTCTACGGCCACACCGCGTACCACGCCACGAAGGCTGCGGTGCACCAGATCTCGCGGCAACTCCGCAACGACACCATCGGCAAGCGCATCCGGGTGACCGAGATCTGCCCCGGCCGGGTCGAGACCGAGATCTTCGGCCGCAACCTCGGCGGGACGCCGGAGGCGCTGCAGGAGGCCTGGCACACCTACTACGAGGGCTACGAGTCGATCACGACCGCCGACGTGGCCG
>DATFCF010000038.1:0-4510 GCA_035253445.1 Mycobacterium sp. | reverse complement strand
TTTGTGATGTCTTGAATCTGACCGATGCCACCTCCATTGAGCAGAAGCGATACCGCTGCGAGCGTCTGCTCGGTCGACGGATAAGCCCCACCGGAGGACAACGGAATCACCGATCCGTCATGGAGTCTGCCCTCCGGCGGCACCGCCGTAGGGGCCGCCAACTCGACGTGCAGCGACCCCAGCAAACTGGTCTGACCGACTGTTGCAGTTGCGTTGGCGGGCAGGTCGACGTCGCTGTTGACTGTCATCGTGACCACCGCGTGCCAAGCCTGGCGCTCGATCTTGGTCACATTTCCGACCGTCACATCACCCATGCGGACGCGGGAATTCGGCTGAATATTGGTCACATCCGTCAACTGGGCTTTGATGGTGAAGGACCCCGGTCCCCCACCTTCGGTGCCCGGCATCGGAAGGGAGTTCAATCCCCGCCAACTACCACAGCCCGGCAAAGCGGCCACGGCGAGCGCCACCAGTGAGGCCGCCACGACCCTATGCAGCGGTGTCATGAGCCAGCTCCCGGCACCATCATCCCGTGCAGGCCGTCGGCTGGATCGGTCGGCGCCGCATCGGTCGGAGTCGCTGCTTCGGCCGGCAAGGGCGGGCCGCCGGGCGCCGCGGCAGCCTGTGCTGCCAAGGGCGAGGGGTTGTCCGGCTCGGGTGGTGGCACCTGACCCGGTGCGGGCGGTGGCACGTAGTCGGGTCGCATCCAGTCCTCGCTGTAGGTCACCTCATTCGGTCTCGCGGCGGCACCGACGAAGAGGTTCTCCCCGATCGGCGGGAAGTTGTACTGCCGGTTCTTGATAATCGGTGCGAGGTATTGCACGCACAGCTTCGACGACTGCTCCCCGCCCATCCGTGACGCGGCTTGGATCGCACCGCATATGAAGCTGATTGGGTTGGCAAAGTTGTTGATGGCCAGCGCCCCCGACAGTGTGCCCTGCGCGGGCTGGTAGATGTTCAGGTAGTTCTGGAACGTACTCGGAGCGATATGCAGGGTCTGCTTGATGTCGTCGAGGCTTTGCGTGAGCGCGGTGGTCACCGACGCCAACTTGTCCGACGTGGTGCCGACGGACTCTTTGTTCTCGGCCACAAAGCTTTTCACATCGTCGATCACGTCGTTGATGTTGGTCACCGCATTGTCGATCTCATTCGGGTCGTCGGCCAGTAGGCCCGTCACCGCCGACAGATTGACGTTGAGCTGGCGCATCAGGTCGGTACTGGACTGCAACGCCGACACCAGGATCGACAGGTTCTTGATCGTGCTGAAGATGTCCTTGCTGTGATCCCCCAGCGCCGACATCGCCTGGGACAGCTGGATCACCGTGTCACGGATGTTGGCGCCCTCCCCACGCAGATTCTCCGCGGAGGTGTTGATGAACTCGCCCAGCGTGCTCACGCCGCCCGGCTTCGTCGGCTGCAGCGTTTCGGTGAGTTTTTCCAGCTGTTGGCGAAAGTCGTCCCACTCCACCGGGACCGCGGTGCGCTCCTCGGGAATGACGGCGTTGTCGGCCATGGCCGGGCCGCCGGTGTAAGCCGGGGTCAATTGAATGGCGCGCGAAGTCACCAGCGATGGCGACATGATGACCGCCTTGGCGTCCGCGGGCACCTGGTACTTGGATTTGACCCAGAACATGATCTTGGCGCCCTGCGGCTGCGGCTCGATGCGTTCGATCTCGCCCACTGGGACACCCAGAATGCGTACATCGTCGCCGGCGAAGATGCCGTTGCTGTTGGCGAAGTAGGCGACCATTGTCGTTCTCGCCGAGGATCGCAACGGTCCTGATACGGCGACGATCCCGGCGACCAGGAGCACCGCGAGCACCGCGGCGATGCCGATTCGTCCTTTGCGCGACATGGTCATTGCCCCCCTTCGGACGGTGCTGGATTCGCAGGCTCCGGCAGCGGAGGCTGCGGCGCGGGCGTCGGCAGTTCGACCGATGTCGGCAACGGAGCCGGCGTGTTCGCCAGTCCGGGCGGCGCCTCGGCGGGCGGCCCGGGCGGCGGTCCGCCCGGCGGTGGCGCCGGCAACGGCTCACGGTAGGGGTAGCAGCCAGTGGGACCGGGCAGCGCCAGGCCGGGCGGACCGCAACCCTGATCGCCGGGGTTGCCGGTGATCGCATCGGGCAGATTCAGATGCGGCTCGCCACCCTGACCAGTTCTCGGGTACGGCACCGGCAGCGCGGGTGTTCCCGGCTGGCCTACCGGCGGATCGACTCGCTCAGACGGCGTCAACGTCGCCGGGTCGAGGCCGAGATCGGAGAACGCCGCGTCGACAAAGGGCTGCACCCACTGCCCTGGCAGCAGATTGGAGATGTAGGCCTTGAAGAAGGGGCCTGATGCCACCGACTCTCCCAGTGACAGCGCATAGGCATTCAACCCTTTGATGGCCTTCTGGACACGCTCCTTGCGGTTGTCGACGATCGCAAGCGTCCCGTTCAGCTTGTCCAGCGACGGCTTGAACGTCTCGCGGTTGTCGTCGATGAAACCCTTGATCTGCCGGGTGGCCGCCGCGATGTTGTTGGAAATCTGATCCAGCGCAGCGCTTTGGCTTTGAAGCTGAACCAACAGCGCATTCGTGTTGGCGATCAAACTCACCACCTGGTCGCTGCGCTCCGCGAGGACGCCGGTTGCCTTGTTCGCGTTCTCCAACAGCTTGCGCAGTTGGGCGTCGCGGATATTCAGCGTCTCCGAGAACCGGCTCACACCCTCGACGGCGGCCCTGACATCCGGCGGGGTGTCTTTGAAGGTGGTGGACAGCACGGCAAGCGACTCGGAGAGTTGGTCGGTGTTCAGACCGCTGATCGTTGCCGTCAGATCCCCCAGCGCGTCGGGCAACTGGTACGGCGGTGTGGTCCGCTCCATCGGGATCGGCCCCTCCTGTACACCGTCACCGCGCGGTGAGACCTCCAGAATCTTCGCCCCGAGTACGCTTTTCGTCTTGACCGTCACCTCGGTGCGGTCGCCGACGCGTATGCTCTTGTCGACGGTGAACTTGGTCAGGACGCGCGGGCCATCCAGGTCGATGCTGTCGACCTGGCCCACTCGGAAACCCGAAACCTGAACAGCCGCACCGGACATCAGACCGCCCGCTTCGGCGAAATAGGCGGAGTAGTCCTTGCCCTGGTCGATGAACGGCAGCTTCTGATAGTTGACCGCCACGACCACGGCCAGCGCGGTCAATACCAACCCGATGACGCCGATGATGACGGGATTGCGTTCGCTGAACGACTTCACTTCGGTGTGCACCTGCCTGAGTCCTGGCCGGCCAGCTTCATATAGACCGGCTGGCCGCCCTTGCCGTTCAGCTTCAACACCAAATCGCAGAGGTAGAAGCTGAAAAAGTCGCCGTACATGCCCTGGCGCCCGAGAGCCTGGTAAACGTCCGGGAGCGTGTTGAGCAGGTTGTCGAGGTAGTCGTGGTCGGCTACGACGATTCCCGCAGCCCGGTCGTTCTCTTGGATGACTTTGGTCAGCGGCGGGCGTGCTTGTGCAAGCAGATCGGCAATCGACGCGGCCGCGGTGTTTCCGTAGGCCACTGCGTTAGTGAGGTCCTGCTTACGCCCGGCGAGCGTGCCCATGAGCTGCGAAAGCGATTCGACACCCTTCGCGAACTGGGTGCTCTGATCGCCGAGCGATCCCAGCACGGTGTTGAGATTGCCGACCACCTGTCCGATCAACTGGTCGCGATCGGCCAGCGTGTTCGTCAGGGCGGCGGTCTGGGTCAAGAACGAGCCGATCGTGGCGCCTTGGCCCTGGAAGGCACCAATCAGCTGGCCCGACAGTGCGTTGACTTGATCCGGGTCAAGCGCCCGGAACAGCGGCCGGAAGCCGCCGATCAGGGCGTCGAGGTCAAGCGCCGGCGATGTCCGCGCCAGCGGAATGGTCTGGCCGGGGTTCAGTCGCTTGGTGCTGCCCGCACCGTCTTCCAGGGCTAGATAGCGGCCGCCGATCAGGTTGTCATAGCGGATGACGGCCCTGGTGCCTTCGGTGAGCGCCACGGTGTCGTCGACCGAAACCCGCACGTTCACCGTCATGTCGGGGTTCACAGAGATGTCACGGACCTTGCCCACTTCGACGCCGGCGATGCGGACGAAGTTGCCGTTCTCCAGCCCGGTCACATTGCTGAAGACCGCGTTGTAGGTCTTGCCCCGATCGAAGCGGAGCTGGCCGAATATTGCGATCAGGGCGAATGTCGCGACTATGCAGACCGCCAAGAAGACGGCGACGCGCCAAATCGCGCCTCCCAGGTTATCTCTCACAAACGGTGGCCTTTCGGAGCTGACATCTGCGGCGGTGTTCTGTCACGGCGACGGTGGTGCGTAGTCCGGCGGTGGGGGCAGCGGCGGCGGCGATGGTTGCGGCAACGGTGTGGGTGGCGCCGCTGCCGGTATCGGCACCACGAACGGCTCCGAGCCGGCTGGGGGCGGGCCGGACTCACGTGGCTGTCCTGGCGGTGGGGCCGGCGGCAGACCGGGGTACAGCGGCGTGCCATCAGGCGCGTACTGCGGTC
>DATFCF010000037.1:0-7757 GCA_035253445.1 Mycobacterium sp. | reverse complement strand
GACCCAGGCCTCAATTCTCGCGAGAGTTTGGCGGCTACTTAAGAGTTGCTTAAGATGATCGGCGGTGAAAGCTAGCGGTCAAGCATCGGACGCGACTTATTCTCCCGGCGGTAACTCCGCGGGGCGGTTCGGCAGATGTATAGGACAAACCGGTGCATCACCGATTCGAGACTTAACCGCTCCCCAATCGTATGCGCGCCTCCGCGAAAACGCTTTCTATCAGCGGGAGCATTACATCCGGGCATTTGCGCTGTGCCCGACGTCGCCGGCGCCGCGGCTCCGGAAACCAGGAGGCTGTCGTGAGCAGATTCACCGAGAAGATGTACCGCAACGCCCGGACGGTCACGACGGGCATGGTCACCGGTGAACCGTACGAGCCCGTCCGGCATACCTGGGGTGAGGTCCACGAGAAAGCCCGGCGCATCGCGGGTGGCCTGGCCGCCGCGGGTGTGGGCCACGGCGACGCGGTGGGTGTGCTGGCCGGGCTGCCGGTGGAGATCGCGCCGACCGCGCAGGGACTGTGGATGCGCGGCGCCAGCCTGACGATGCTGCACCAGCCCACTCCGCGCACCGACCTGGTGCTGTGGGCCGAGGACACCGTGACAGTCATCGGGATGATCGAGGCCAAGGCCGTCATCGTGTCCGAACCCTTCACGGTGGCCGTCCCGGTGCTGGAGGAGAAGGGCATCAAGGTCCTCACCGTCGCCGACCTGCTGGCATCGGAGCCGATCGACCCGATCGAGGTCGGCGAGGACGATCTGGCGCTGATGCAGCTGACGTCGGGCTCGACCGGCTCGCCGAAGGCCGTGCAGATCACACACCGCAACATCTACTCCAACGCCGAGGCGATGTTCATCGGCGCCGAATACGACGTCGACAAAGACGTCATGGTCAGCTGGCTGCCTTGTTTCCACGACATGGGCATGGTCGGATTCCTCACCATCCCGATGTACTTCGGCGCCGAGCTGGTCAAGGTCACGCCGATGGACTTCCTTCGCGACACCCTGCTGTGGGCCAAGCTCATCGACAAGTACAAGGGCACCATGACCGCGGCGCCCAACTTCGCCTACGCGCTGTTCGCCAAGCGGCTGCGCAAGCAGGCCGAGCCGGGTCAGTTCGATCTGTCGACGCTGCGGTTCGCGCTGTCAGGTGCCGAGCCGGTCGAACCCGCCGACGTCGAGGACCTGCTGGACGCCGGTAAGCCGTTCGGTCTGAAGCCCGACGCGATCTTGCCGGCCTACGGCATGGCCGAGACGACGCTGGCGGTGTCGTTCTCGCCGTGCGGCGCCGGCCTGGTCGTCGACGAGGTGGATGCCGATCTGCTGGCCGCCCTGCGCCGCGCCGTGCCCGCCACCAAGGGCAACACTCGCCGGCTGGCTTCACTCGGGCCGCTGCTGAAGGACCTGGAGGCGCGCGTCATCGACGAGCACGGCAACGTGATGCCGCCGCGCGGTGTCGGTGTGATCGAGCTCCGGGGCGAGTGTCTGACGCCCGGCTACATCACCATGGGCGGCTTCATCCCGGCCCAGGACGAGCACGGCTGGTATGACACCGGCGACCTCGGCTACATCACCGAGGACGGCAACGTCATCGTTTGCGGGCGCGTCAAGGACGTCATCATCATGGCAGGCCGCAATATCTATCCCACCGACATCGAGCGGGCCGCCGGCCGCGTCGAGGGTGTGCGCCCTGGCTGCGCGGTCGCGGTGCGGCTGGACGCCGGACATTCGCGCGAGACGTTCGCCGTCGCGGTGGAGTCCAACTCCTGGCAGGACCCCGACGAGGTGCACCGCATCGAACGTCAGGTCGCCCATGAGGTGGTCGCCGAGGTCGACGTGCGTCCGCGCAACGTCGTGGTGCTCGGTCCCGGCACTATCCCGAAGACCCCGTCGGGCAAGCTGCGCCGGTCCAATTCGGTCTCGCTCGTCACCTAGTCCCAACCTCTGCGTGGGCCGACGACACGCCGCTGAACTCCGGCATATTGCGCACGCTCGCGCGGTGGGCTGGTATCCAGGACAACGGTGGACCTAAGGACCGAGCGGCTGTGGCTGACGCCGTTGGACCCGAGCCGCGACGCGCAGGGCCTGCATCCGGCGTTCAGCGATCCCGAGGTGATGCGGTGGTGGAACACGCCGCTGCGTGTCGACATGGCGGACACCCGCAGGGATCTGGCCGAGGTGCTGCAACACGCTGATGCCCACATGTGGGTGGTGCGCGAGTCGGAGGAGCCAGTCGGCCTCGTCGGGTTGCTCGGAGGCGTCGACGTGCCGGGGCTGTCGTGGCTATTGCGCAGGGACGCTTGGGGTTTCGGCTACATGACGGAAGCGGCAGGCGCCGTCGTCGAGTGTGCGTTCGGCACGTTGGGCCTTGCGCGTGTCGAAGCTTGGGTGGACATCGCTAACGTCCGCTCGCTGTCGGTCGCCCAGCGGATCGGTCTCACCGAGCGCGGCCGGTTGGCGCAGCGCTATCCGCACCGAAAGGCCCCGCATGAGTCGATTGTTCTGGGCCGGTCGCGCGAACCAGAGCACACCGCCGCGCTCGACGTCGAGGTCACGCTGGCCGTACCCGATCTCGCCGCGGTACTGGAGCTGTTGCGGTCGGTGCTGGGAGCCAGGACTGGTTACCTGGTAGACGATCCGCCGACCGTCGCGGGTGTGGTGCTCGGTCCGTGGAGCGTCGGTCCTCGTCTCCGGCTGGTGGTGACGCCCGCGATGGCGCCTGCCACGGTCACCGTCGATGTCGGCACCGAGTTCGACGCGTCCTACGCCCGCGCAGTCGCAGCGAGCGCGGACATTGCGGCGCCACCGGTCGAACAGCCCTGGGGCATGCGAGAGTTCGTCATCCGGCTCCCCGGCGGACATCAAATGGTGTTGACCGGCCCGGGGTAAGGGCGCGCGGGCAAAACCATTGGCCCGATGTCGGTGCACATCTATACCGTGAACCGCATGCCATCGACACCCGCCATCGAAGCCATCGACCTGGTGAAGCGGTTCGGTGAGAACACCGCGGTTGACGGTGTCAGCTTCGCGGTCGAGCCCGGCACCGTGCTCGGCCTGCTGGGTCCCAACGGCGCCGGCAAGACCACCACGGTGCGGATGATGACGACGCTGACCGAGCCCACCAGCGGCACCGCTCGGGTCGCCGGGTTCGACGTCTGCCGCGAACCTGACAAGGTGCGGCGCAACATGGGCCTGACGGGCCAGGTCGCCACCGTCGACGAGCTACTCACCGGCCGGGAGAACATCCGGATGATCGGCAGCCTTTACGGCATCCGGCGCAAGGACCTGGCGCGGTTGGGAAACCAACTGCTGGAACAGTTTTCGATCGCCGACGCCGCCGACCGCGTCGTCAAGTCATATTCGGGAGGCATGCGCCGACGGCTAGATCTGGCAGTCAGCCTGCTCGCGTCGCCGCCGGTGCTGTTCCTCGACGAACCGACCACCGGCCTGGATCCGCGCAGCCGCAGCGACCTGTGGGAAGTGCTGCGCGGCCTCGTTCAGCAGGGCACGACGCTGCTGTTGACCACGCAATACCTAGAGGAAGCCGACCAGCTGGCCGACAACATCGTGGTGATCGACAAGGGCCGCATCATCGCCGAAGGTTCACCGGTGCAGCTCAAGGACCGGGCCGGCAACGCCAGCCTCATCGTGACTGTCACCAACGCCGACGACCTGCCGGCCGCGCAGGCGCTGCTGGCAAAAACCGGCACCGAGGTGTTCGTCGACGCCGGCGCGCGCCAGCTCACCGCTGCGGCCGACGGCTTGGACGACATGATCCGCGTCGCGGGATGGCTACGCGACAGCGACATCGACGTCGACGACATCGGATTGTCCAGGCCCAGCCTCGACGACGTGTTCTTGTCACTCACCGGCCACCGAACCGAAGAGGAGGTAGGCGCATGACGACCGTTGCCACTGAAGTCCGCATCGACATCGATCCCGTTCGCACCCGGCGCACCAACATCGCCCAGCAGTCGTGGGTGATGGTGAAACGCAACATGATCCACACCAAGCGGATGCCGGAGATGTTGAGCGACGTCACGGTGCAGCCAATCATGTTCGTGCTGCTGTTCGCGTTCGTCTTCGGCGCGTCGATCGCCACCGGTGGCGATGCGTCCTATCGGGAGTTTCTGCTGCCGGGTATTCAGGCGCAGACCATCGTCTTCACGGCGTTCGTGGTCGCATCGGGCATCACCGCCGATGTGGAGAAAGGCATCATCGATCGCTTCCGGTCGCTGCCGATCTCGCGAACGTCGGTGCTTATCGGCCGCAGCGTGGCCAGCCTTCTGCACTCCTCGATCGGTGTGATCGTGATGGCGGTGACCGGGCTGGCGATCGGCTGGCGCATTCGCGGCGGTGTGCTCGACGCCGCGCTGGCGTTCGCCCTGATCCTGGTGTTCGGCTTCAGCATGATTTGGTTCGGCATCCTCATCGGCTCGGTGATGCGCTCTGTCGAGGCGGTCAACGGCGTGATGTTCACCGTGCTGTTCCCGATCACATTCCTGGCCAACACGTTCGCGCCGACCGAGCCGATGCAGCACTGGCTGCGGGTGATGGCGGAATGGAATCCGGTGTCATCACTGGCGCAGGCCATGCGCGAGCTCTGGGGTAATGGCGGGCCTGCGCCCGAAAGTGCTCAATTGCCGCTGCACCATCCGGTGCTCGCGACGATTGTGTGGTCCGTAGTGCTGACAGCGGTTTTCGCACCTTTTGCGTTGCGCGCCTACGCCCGCCGCACCCAGGGCTAGGCAGCGCTGGTGGTGCGGCCAGATTCCATCTGGTCGTACACCCGCCACCACGTCAGCTCATGCTCGGCCGGCGTGAGCTGTCCTCGCTGGTGTCGTTCGTCGGCGTCCATCAGCACGCTCGCGAGCGTTTCCAGCTTGTGCCGGGTGGCCGCCGATACGGGGTCGTGGTGTCCTGCCATCACCATCGCGGCCATGGTGCGTACCCGTGTGCGCGCAGCACCGGCCATCGCCACCGCGGCCAGGCCTGAGCCGGCGTAGACGGCAGTGGAAATCGCGAGCGCTGTCCACGGCCCGGTCATATCGCTGAGCGCGATCTCGCAGACAATCCACGCCAGCGCGCCCCAGAGCGGCCAGCCCCGCGCCACCCGCACACGGCGCCGTTCGGACTCGCTGATACCCGGCGGGTACACCACCAGCCGATACCGGGTCACCCCGAAGCGGTCCGGCCTGATGTCGATGGACCCCCACGGACGGTCGCCGTCGAGCAGCCGCAGCCACCCCCGGCGCAGCGGGCCCGAGCCCGTCCGTTGGTCGTCCATAACTCGGGTGTACCCGCAATTTCCGGGCAGGTGCGGGCCCGAACACTTTTTTTACGAACGCTGGGGAGTTCTTAACGCCGCCTACTGCCTGGCGGTCTGCCCGGCCGGCGAAGACGTCATCGAGCCTTACCTCGATGATCGCAAGGGCTTCATGGATCTGGTGCTCAAGCCTCTGCAAGGGAAGAAGGAAACTCTCTACGTGTTGCCGAACTCGGCGGCCAAAGAGCATGCCGAACGCCGCTACCCGCATAAGGATGTGAAGGTCGTCGACAGCGGCATCCACGGACGCTGAAGCCGCTAGCAGGGCTAAGGAATACTTTTGCCGGACGCGCGGTTTGCCAATGCATGAAGATGCGTCGGCCGTTGATCATCGTTGCGGCAGTGCTGGTTTCGGGTGTGATGTTGGTCGCACCCGCCTTCCTTCCGTCCCCTGCTACGTCCATCGCCTCTGCGCAGGCGGATCCGTGTCCAGACGTCCAGGTGGTGTTCGCGCGCGGCACGGGCGAACCGGACGGCACCGGACGGGTCGGTGAGGCGTTCGTCGACGCGCTGCGCCCACTGGTGGGCGGCAAGTCGGTCGCGGTGTACGCCGTCAACTACCCCGCGACGCGGGACTTCCTGCGCGCCGCCGAAGGCGCCAACGACGCCAGCGCGTTCGTTCAGAACACCGCGACGACCTGCCCCGACACCAAGATCGTGCTCGGCGGATACTCCCAGGGAGCAGCGGTGATCGACGTCATCACCGTGGCCGCCCAGCCCATGTTCGGGTTCACCAATCCGCTGCCGAACAACGTCGCCGATCATGTCGCCGCGGTGGCCGTCTTCGGCAACCCGTCGATCCGGCTCCTTGGCGGTCCGCTGACCGCGTTGAGCCCCCAGTACGGATACAAGACCATCGACCTGTGCAACGGAGCAGATCCTGTGTGCTCCAACGGCGATGACGTTCCCGCGCACAGTCTGTACGTCCAGAATGGGCTGGCAACGCAGGCAGCGCAGTTCGTCGCGGCCCGGCTCACTGCCCCGGAGCCCATCAATACGCTGGCCGGTCAGAGCCAGGGGTGAGGCGCTAGCCCCAGGCGTGCACGACGTTCTGTGCGGGCTCAAGGCCTTGCGCCACAAGCAGTTCGGCGGCATCGGCGGCCTGCTCACAGATCGTCGGCACGTCGGCGCGCTCGGCGGCGGTGAAGTTGCCCAGCACGAACGCCGCGCCCTCCGTGCGCCCTGGCGGGCGCCCGATTCCGATCCGGATCCGCTGAAAGTCCTTGGTGCCCAACGCGGCGGCCACCGACCGCAACCCGTTGTGGCCGGCCACGCCGCCGCCGAACTTGAGCCGGATGCGGCCGAACTCGATGTCGAGTTCGTCGTGGATCACCACGATGTCAGCCGGCGCCACCGAATAGAACTTGGCCAGCGGACCGACTTGTCGTCCCGACTCGTTCATGTAGCACCGCGGCTTGGCGAGCACCACTGACCGCCCGGCGAGCGGCCCGGTCAAGATCTCCGCACCGGACTTCTTGTGCACCTTGAACTTTGACCCAATGCGGTCGGCAAGTATGTCGGCGACGACGAAGCCGAGGTTGTGCCGGGTTTTGGCGTAGGCGGGCCCGGGGTTGCCCAGGCCCACCACCAGCAGTGGCTCGGCCATGTCGAGTGAGAAAGCCGCCTACTCGGATTCCTCGGCGGCCGGCGCTTCGGCTTCCTCGCCGGCCTCTGCGGCTGCTTCGCCCTCGGCGGCCGCGGCTTCCTCGCCTGCGCCTTCACTCTCCAGATCCTCGGCCGTCGGCGCCGCGACGACGTTGACGACCAGGGTCTCCGGATCCGACACCAGCGCGACGCCGGCAGGCAGCGTGATCGAGCCCGCAGTGAACTGGGTACCGATGTCGGCGCCCTCGACGGACACGGTCAGCTGCTCGGGGATCGACTGAACGTCGGCCTCGATCTCGATGCTGTTGGCGTCCTGGGTGACCAGGGTGCCCGGCACGGCTTCGCCCTCGACGACGACGTTGACCTCGACGGTCACCTTCTCGCCGCGCCGCACGACGAGCAGATCGGCGTGCTGGATGCTGCGGCGAATCGGGTGGATGTCGAGTGCCTTGGTCAGCGCGAGCTGCTCCTTGCCCTCGATGTCGAGGGTGAGCACCGCGTTCGTGCCGGAGTGACGCAGCACCGCGGAGAAGTCGCGGGCGTCAAGCTCAAGGTGTTGCGGATCTTCGCCGTGGCCGTAGAGGACCGCGGGAACCTTGCCGTTGCGCCGGGCGCGGCGCGATGCGCCCTTGCCGGTCTCGCGACGTACCAAAGCGATGATGTTGTTGGCGCTGCGACCCGCGGTCTTAGCCATGGTGTTGCTCCTGTTAGCCGTTTGTTTCTCGGGCACGGCCAGGGTCGCAACTCGCAGATGATGCGTGTTCCCGTCGATAACGGTGGTCGAACCACCCTCGCCGTGACGCCCGGAGCCGCTTGGCGGCGACATC
>DATFCF010000036.1:0-2317 GCA_035253445.1 Mycobacterium sp. | reverse complement strand
GCTAACGCCCTCCGGGCATTGATCGATCTGACGCGTGGCCATGCCGAAACTGCCGTGGAACGAGCCAAGTCCGTCCTTGCTGATTCACCCAATGATACTGTCGCACAGATGCTTTCGGTTTGGACCGTGGTGAGTGGGGTCGGCGATCTCGGGCGCATCGATGAAATCGAGACGGCGGCACAGAGTGGCTATGTGGTGGCCGACAGCTCGCCTGAGGTGTCACACTTGAGGCTCCCGCTGGCATTCCTGGAGGCGTACGCGTATCGACTCGCAGGTGCGCTCACGGAATCCGATGCGGTGATTGCCCGAATTCGGCGCGATACGTTCGACGTTCCGTTCGAGGGAGCCTGGCATAGTTTTCTTGCCGGCCTCTCAGCGATGAGTCGAGGCGCTCTGGTCGACACGCAGCGCTTGTGTCGGGAAGCCATCGCATACCTGGTCACCGGCGACAGTGGTCGCATGCTGAAGGGGTTCGCACGGTCATGGTTAGCAGCGGCCAGCGCCATGGCCGGCACGGCCGCGGACGCGCGCCGCGAGTTCGCGGCCATCGAGTGGTGGGACGCAGACCCTGACGCGTACGAGTGGGAGTCGGAGAAGGCCATCGCGGAGGCTTGGACGTATGCCGTCGAAGGCGGTACGTCGCAGGCGATCTCGATCGCCCGAGCCGCAGCAGAACGGGAATATCGGCTCGGTCGGCCAGCGGTCGAAGCCTGGCTCCTCCAGACGGCGACACAGTTCGGCGACCACACCACCGCCGCGAGGCTGGCCGAGCTGGTCGACCAAGTACAGGGACCCCGCGCACCCGCCGCCGCGGCCCACGCTGCAGCACTCGCAACGGGAGACGGGAACGCTCTCGTCGACGCGTGCCGCCAATACGAGGCATTCGGAGATCGGCTCGCCGCCGCGGACGCCGCCGCCCACGCCGTTATCGCCTACCACAACGCCGGATTGCGCGGCTCGGCATTGACCGCATCTGCCACAGCCCACCGGCTGGCGGGCGAATGCCAAGATGCCCAAACCCCGGCCTTACGAGCTGCAGCGACTTCGCAACCGTTCACAACCCGTCAGTACGAAATCATCTCCCTTGCCGCACAAGGCCTTTCGAACAGAGAGATCGCACAGAAGCTTGCCATGTCGACCCGCTCGATCGAAGGCCACCTCTTCCGCGCCTCCCAACGCGTCGGGGTCAAAGGCCGCGATGAACTGATATCCATTTTGCGTGGCTCCTAAGACAATCTCGTCACGGAGTGAAGTGATCACCTCTCTTCCGCGACCGGCGCCACAACAGGGCACCGATGACAAGGACGGGGCATAGCACAAGCGCGACGAGTAGGGCTTGGAGCCCGATGACGACGAAATAGTTCACACCATATGCGTTTTCACCGCTGACGCATGCGTAGTCCACACTCGAGAAAGACTCGCCCGGTCTGACGCTGTAGTGCGAGGTGTGGTACTCCAGGCCGTAGGGGCTGCTGCACACGATCCCGCTCATCCAGAGCACGCTCGACGGGAACTGAATGTTCAGTACGGTGACAACGCCAAACAAGCCGCCGAGTGCCCCGATGATCCCTCCGACAATCTTCTCCCCGTCGAGACCGCGCCGCGTCAGTGCGACGTAACTGCCGACCACGACGCCGAACGCCACGACTGCGGCGATCAGGCCCGTGACCCCAAAAAATTGCGCGACAACCCACAGGACAGGGATCAGCGCGATGATCCACCAGAAGAGCTCGTTCCGGCCGCCCGTGCGCACCCGCGGTTGGAACGTCCGTAGGTATCGGCTGGAACGCGCGTGGGCCTTTGCGTCGGCCAGCTGACGTTCCAGCTCCGCGATGCGCACTTCCGGATTGTCCTGGTTCACTTGCGATTCGCCTCCCTTGAAGCCGCGACCTGCCCTACGGGCAGGCGACCTCGAGCGCGAACCGTTTGGTGACCGGCTACATGGGGTTGGCCATGTCGATACCAGTCGCGGTGCCAGAGATCTTCCAGGTGTTGCCGTCCCTGGAGGCCTTGGCCGCGCCCTGGCCGGTGCGGTAGCCAAAGCGTCGCACCGTTGACAATGCCGAGGCCAACGGACGTCATCGTCGAGTCGTTTTCGCTGACCACCGCGGCGATACCGGTCGTGGCGTCGCCGACAGCGACCATGAACTCACGCGTCACCGGTGCTCTCCTTCGTGTTGTGCGACCTTGACGACGGCAACGCAAATCGCCTGCCACCGAGTGACTGTGGGTAGTCGACCACTCCGATTACCCGTCGGCGCCATCACTGCCGTCGCTGCTGCTGTTGCCAGTGCCGCTACCGCCTGCGCCGCCGTGT
>DATFCF010000035.1:0-5592 GCA_035253445.1 Mycobacterium sp. | reverse complement strand
CGGTTACGAAGGCGTGCTCACGCCGACCGGAACATGGTGCGAGGACGCCTGGTTGACTGCGTCGGCGCTGCTGGCCGAGACCGAGCGGCTGAAGTTTCTGGTCGCATTTCGACCCGGCCTGGTGCCGCCGACTCTGGCGGCGCAGCAGACCGCGACACTGCAGCGGTTCTCCGAGGGCCGGGTGCTGCTGAACATCGTCAGCGGCGGCGACGACGTCGAGCAGCAGCGGTTCGGCGACTGGCTCGGCCACGACGAACGCTACGCCCGCACAGGGGAGTTCCTGCACATCGTGAACTCGGTGTGGAAGCAGGACTCGATCGACTTCGAGGGAAAGTACTACACCGTCAAGGATGCTCGCGTTTCCGCTGCGCCGGATCCGTTGCCGCAGATCTACTTTGGTGGCTCGTCGGCCGCAGCGCTGCCGATCGCGGCGGAGTATGTCGACGTTTATCTGACCTGGGGTGAGCCGCCGCAAGCCGCGGCGGCCAAGATCGAGAAGGTGCGCAAGCTCGCAGAAGAACGTGGCCGGAAGGTGCGATTCGGCATTCGGCTGCACACCATCAGCCGTGACACCTCCGCCGCGGCATGGGCGGTCGCCGACGAACTGGTGGCCGAACTGACGGAGGATCAGATCGCCAAAGCCACTGAGCTGCATGCCAAGTCGGAGTCGGAAGGGCAGCGGCGGATGACCGCGCTTCACGGCGGCCGGGTGGATCGACTCGAGATCTACCCGAACCTGTGGGCCGGCGTCGGATTGGTTCGTGGTGGTGCGGGCACGGCGCTCGTCGGCAGCCACGAGGAAGTCGCGAACCTCATCTACGAGTACCACTCGCTGGGCTTCGACGAATTCATTCTGTCGGGCTACCCGCATCTGGAAGAGGCCTACTGGTTCGCCGAGGGTGTGCTGCCGCTGCTGAAACACAAAGGCGTCGCCTAGTCCCGCGAACTGGATGAAAATTGGGCCGAATGTGCGGTGTCATACGCGACGCGCCGCTCAGGGCGTATCAACCTGCACGTTCGCGAATGTCCCGGTTGGCGCCACCTGGCATTCGGCCGATTTTCGAGAGAAACGCAGATGCACCTCGACACGCCGAGGAATTGGGGGCTTTTGCGCCTGTCCGCGCACATAAGCCGTCAAGCTGAGGTGTGGACGATTGGTTCGAGCGCAGTCCGTTCGTCGGGTTTGTGCCGTGGATCATCTACTGGGTGGTCGCCGACGGGCCAAGCACATGGATGTTCGGCGCGCTGTGTGCGGTGATCGCGGCGCTGATCCTCGGGGTGTCGGCCGGCCGGGGCGGTCCCAGGCTGCTCGAGGTGGTGACGATCGTCTTCTTCGTCGCAGTGACCATCGCGGGCATGGTCGTTGGTGCGCAGGACCGGGACTGGATGGACACGTATGCCACCACGTTGTCGGCCGGCGTGCTGGCCGCGATGGCGTTGGGGTCCTTGGCGTTCGTCCCGTTCACCGAGCAGTACGCGCCCGAATCGGCGCCGCAGCACGACTGGGAGAAACCCGCATTTCGCCGCACCAATCAGGTGCTCACCCTGATGTGGGCGTTGGTGTTCGCGCTCATCGCGGCACTGGGCTACGTCGCCATCACGGCGCCGTCGACCATTGACTGGACCAAGGCGGTGATCCCGATCGTCGTAATCGTCGGCGCCATCGGGATGACGCAGATCTACCCCGACCGAGCGAGGGAGAAGGCCAGGCCGCAAAGCGGCTGAGAAGAGCTACTATCTGCGTATGAATGCAGATAAGCAGGTCTGCTCTCGGCGCCTGGCCGACGAGCAGGCCGACCTGGTCGTTGAGGTGTTCCGGATGCTCGCCGACGCGACCCGCGTTCAGCTGCTGTGGGCGCTGGCGGATCGCGAACTGTCGGTCAATGACCTCGCTGCACGGGTCGGCAAGCCGGCGCCGTCGGTGTCCCAGCACCTGGCCAAACTGCGGATGGCCCGGCTGGTACGCACCCGACGGGAGGGCACTCAGGTGTTTTACCGACTCGAGAACGACCACGTCGGGCAACTGGTCACAGATGCCGTCCACAATGCCGAACACGCCGCAGGCGGCGTTCCTGCCCACCACCTCGACGGTGAAGTGCGTGTGTTGCACGAAAGGGGTGCAGGCTGATGGGGTTTGGTCACACACACAACCACACGGACAGCCTCGACGACGCGCTAAGCGACAGCAATGCCGGAATCCGCGCCGTCAAGATCAGTTTGGTGGTCCTCGTCATCACCGCCGTTGCGCAGCTGGTCGTCGTGGCCGCATCCGGATCAGTCGCGCTGTTCGCAGATACAGTGCACAACTTCTCGGATGCGGCGACGGCGGTGCCGCTATGGATCGCCTTCTCGATGAGCCGCCGGGCGGCGACGCGGCGCTACACCTACGGATTTGGGCGGGTCGAGGATCTGGCCGGGTTGTTCGTGGTCGTGGTTATCGCGTTTTCGGCACTGGTCGCCGCGGTGCAGGCCGTGCACAGGCTCATCGACCCGGTGCCGCTGTCACACCTGAGCTGGGTGGCGGCCGCCGGGGTCGTCGGATTTGTGGGTAACGAAGTGGTCGCCCTATACCGAATCAGGGTCGGCAAACGCATCGGGTCCGCTGCTCTGCGAGCCGACGGAATGCATGCGCGCGCAGACGGTTTGACCTCACTGGCGGTGGTGGCGGGCGCTGGCGGCGTGGCTCTTGGCTTTCCTGTGGTCGACCCCATCGTCGGTCTTCTCATCGCAGGCGCCATCGGTGTCGTGCTGGTGGTCGCTGCGCGAGATGTGTTCGGCCGGCTGCTGGACCGAATCGATCCCGACCTCGTCGACACGGCGCGCACCGTGCTGGCCGAGTGCCCGCAAGTTCGTGCCGTGCGACGAGTGCGGATGCGCTGGGTCGGTCATCACCTGGAGGCCGACGCCGACCTCGACGTCGATCCGTCGCTGAGTCTCGACGAGGCACACGACGTGGCTCATAGCGCTGAACATGAACTGGCGCATGCTATTCCGAAGCTAAGCTCGGTCGTCGTGCATGCATACCCAGCCCACAAAACTGCCGCCTAGCAGCTGAACTTCAGGCCCACATCCGCGGGTGGCGTCACCTTCTTCAGGCACCCGAACGGTTCGATGCCGGCATCGCTGAACCGGGCCCCGGACTGATGGGCATAGTTCACGCAGAACAGTCCGGCTGGATCGGCCCGGCACCGGTAATCGCCGAACGACAGCGCCCGACCGTACGGCAGCTCCGGGCCTGCGCCATTCGTGAACCGACCCGGATCACCGTGTGCCGACCCGACTTGCAGCGTCGGGCCCTCGAAATCCACCCAGCCACCCTTCCACTCGCCGTAGACCTCTGTCGGTCGCGGCGGAGGGTGGGCGAGGTCGACCAGGCATGCCAGCGTGCCGCCCTCGGTCATGCAGTTGGTCTTGCCCGACGGTGTGGTGAACGCGACGTCGTCACCAAGCTGGGTCGTGGCGCCGTCGCGGGTCGCGGAGTGGTACGCGCCGGCATCGACTGAGTTGCCGGTTTCGATCCATGCGATGAGGGCGCCGATCGGCGCTCCAGGTTGCGGCGGCGAGGCGGGTTTCGTCGACGTGGGCGGCGTGGTCGACGGCCGAGACGGGGTGGTCGCCGACGACGTCGACGGAATCGGCTCGATCCGATCGGCGTCGCCACCGACCGATTGTGAACACCCCGCCACCAGCAAAGATGTTGCGATCAGACCAGCTATTCGCATATCGGCCAGGCTAGCGGCCCGATACGCGATCCCCGCTCAGGCGCGGCGACGAGTGCTCATTCGCTACCGTCGGGGGATGCACGAACACACTGTCCGCGCGACCGTCGCCTCCGGCACCGTCGAGGGGTTTACCCGCGACGGGGTGAACCGTTGGCGTGCCATCCCGTACGCGCGTCCGCCGGTAGGACCACTGCGGTTTCGCGCACCGCAGCCGGCCCAGCCGTGGCATGGTGTGCGCTACTGCCACGGGGTTGGCTATTGCGCCCCGCAGCAACGCAAGTACACGATTCTCAGCCCCGGCAAGTATCAGCCGATGAGCGAGGACTGCCTGACGCTCAACGTCACGGCACCGACGACGCCGTCGGAGGGGCCGTTGCCGGTGATGGTCTTCATCCACGGCGGCGGGTACATGCTGGGCAGCTCGGCCACGCCGATCTACGACGGCGCATCCCTGGCGCGCATGGGATGCGTCTATGTCTCGGTGAACTACCGGCTGGGCGCGCTCGGTTGCCTGGACCTGTCGTCATTGTCCAACATGGACTTCACCATCGACGACAACCTCTACCTGCGAGACCTTGTGCTGGCGCTGCGCTGGGTCCGCGACAACATCGCGGTATTCGGCGGCGACCCCGACAACGTGACGATTTTCGGCGAAAGCGCCGGCGCTCACGCCGTGGCCACCCTCTTGGCCGTTCCCGCCGCCAAAGGCCTTTTCGCCCATGCGATCTCAGAGAGTCCCGCGAGCGGTCTGGTGCGCTCACCCGACGTGGCGGCCGAGTACGCCGCCCAGTTCGCCGCGCTGCTCGGAGCCCGCGTCCAGGACGCAGCGAATGTGGTGATGGCGGCACGCCCCGCGGAGTTGGTGAACGCCTTCGATCAACTGATCGTGCACGGCCAGCGTGACATGCTCGGTGCCTTCGCGGCCGGCCCCACCCGCGGTACCGACTATTTGCCGCTCGACCCTGCTGATGCCATGCGGCGAGGCAAGGCGCACCGGGTGCCGCTCATCGTCGGGACCAACGCCGAGGAAGGCAGGCTGTTCACGCGGTTCCTCAAGCTGATGCCGATGACGGAGCCGATGATCGAGCGGTTGCTGGCCGAGACGGAACCCGCTGACCGCGAACGCATTACCGCCGCCTACCCCGACTACCCCGACCCAGCGGCGTGCATCCAGCTCGGCGGGGACTTCGCATTCGGCTCGGCGGCGTGGCAGATCGCGGAGTCACACAGCCGGCACGCGCCGACCTACCTGTACCGATACGACTACGCGCCGCGCACGCTGCGCTGGTCTGGGCTGGGCGCAACGCACGCCACCGAACTGCTCGCGGTCTTCGACGTCTACCGCACCAAGTTCGGCAGGCTGCTCACAGCCGCCGCCGACCGGCGCTCGGCGCTGCGGGTCAGTGACGATGTGCAGGCGCGATGGCGCTCGTTCAGCCGTTCGGGCGTGCCGGGCGACGACTGGCCCGCTTACACCAGTGCCGACCGCGCGGTGATGGTTCTCGACCAGCGCCCGCACGTCGAATACGACCCGCATGCCGACCGGCGACAGGCCTGGGAAGGTTTCTCGCTGGCCGCGCCGTGAGCCGTCGCAGATTCGTGAATCGGGCTGCGCCAGTGCGAGCGGATGTGATTGCGTAATCGGGTGGCCCACCCACTGGATCCGCTCAGCGCAGACGAGTTCAGGGCGGTCGCGTCGATCCTGCAGCGCGAGCGCGGCGTCGGCGGCGGCTGGAGGTTCAACTCCATCGAGTTGCTCGAGCCCGGCAAGGCAGAGCTGCGCGAGTTCGAGGACGGGGGACGCCAGCCGCCGCGGCGCGCCGAAGTGACCTGCCTGCAACGGTCGGCCAACGCCACCTACAAGAGCGTG
>DATFCF010000034.1:0-2518 GCA_035253445.1 Mycobacterium sp. | reverse complement strand
TGACTCGCCGAAGGGCAACCGTCCTGGCGGCCGTGCTGTCGTTGGCCGCTGCGCTCGGCCTTTCGTCCTGTTCGAGCGGTCCGGCCGACTCCATCGACTACGCGGTCGACGGCACGCTGATCACGTACAACACGAACACCGTCGCCGGCGCCGCGTCGGGTGGGCCGCAGGCGTTCGCCCGCGTGCTCACCGGGTTCAACTACCACGGACCCGACGGCCAGATCGTCGGCGACCATGACTTCGGCACGGTCTCGGTGGTCGGGCGGGCGCCGCTGGTGCTCGACTACGAGATCACCGCTAGCGCGGTCTACTCCGACGGCAAGCCCATCACCTGCGACGACTTGGTCTTGGCGTGGGCGTCGCAGTCGGGCAGGTTCCCCGGTTTCGACGCCGCCAGCCGGGCCGGCTACAGCGACATCGCCTCCGTCGACTGCACGCCAGGACAGAAGAAGGCGCGGGTGTCGTTCGCCGTGGATCGCGGTTTCGTCGACTTCGGTCAGCTGTTCGCGGCGACGTCGATGATGCCGTCGCACGTGATCGCCGACGGGCTCGGCCTCGGAGATGGGGGCGTCACCACCGCCATCGTCAACAACGACGGCCCGACGATCGAGCGCATCGCCCAGGTGTGGAACAACACCTGGAACTTGACCGGGGACCTGGACCTCAAGAAGTTTCCGTCGTCGGGGCCCTACAAGCTGGACTCGGTGACCAAGGACGGCGCCGTCGTCCTCGTCGCGAACGACAAGTGGTGGGGCGCCAAACCCGTCACCAACAAGATCACGGTGTGGCCGCGGGGCGCCGATATCCAGGACCGCGTCAATCAGGGCGCATACGACGTGGTCGACATCGCCACCGGTTCGTCGGGGACGCTGAACCTGCCCGATGACTATGTGCGCACCGACTCGCCGTCGGCGGGCATCGAGCAGCTTATCTTCAACCCGCAGGGACCGATGGCCGGGCCGCCTGCGCGCCGGGCACTGGCGCTCTGCACTCCGCGGGACCTGATCGCGCGCAACGCCGAGGTGCCGATCGCCAACGCGCGGCTCAACCCGGCGGCCGAGGATGCGCTCAGTCCGGCGGAGGTCACGGTCGAAACCGGCCAGTTCACCGTCGCCAATCCCGATGCCGCCCGTGCGGCGATCAACAACCAGCCGCTGACGGTGCGCATGGGGTATCAGCGCCCGAACGCCCGGCTGGCCGCGACGGTCGGCACGATCGCCAAGGCCTGCGCGCCGGCCGGAATCACCGTGCAGGACGCCGCCACCGACACCACCGGCCCACTGTCGCTGCGCAACAACGAGATCGACGTGCTGATCGCCAGCACCGGAGGCGCCGCGGGCAGCGGCTCCACCGGCGCGTCGGCGATGGACGCCTACGACCTGCACACTGGCAACGGCAACAACCTTTCCGGCTATTCCAACGAGCGCATAGACGGCATCATTGCGACGATGGCTGTCACGTCCGATCCCAAGGAACTGTCCCGGCTGCTCGGCGAAGGCGCCCCGATCCTGTGGGCCGATATGCCGACGCTTCCGCTCTATCGTCAGCAGCGGACATTGCTGACTTCGAAGAAGATGTATGCCGTGGACGGCAATCCGACTCGATGGGGTGCGGGATGGAACATGGACCGTTGGATGCTGGGCGAGTGAGCGACTTCGCCGGAGCCGCCGGGTCGGCGACATCAAGCACCGATATCTCAGCGCTCATTGCTTCGCTGACGCGTGAGGTGCCCGACTTTCCCGAGCCGGGGATCCAGTTCAAGGATCTGACCCCGCTGCTGGCCGACGCCAAGGGCCTTGCCGCTGTCACCGACGCGCTCGCGGAGATCGCCAAGGGAGCGGACCTGGTCGCCGGCATCGACGCCCGTGGCTTCCTGCTGGGCGCCGCCGTCGCGATCAAGCTGCAGACCGGTGTGCTGGCGGTCCGCAAGGGCGGCAAGCTGCCGCCGCCGGTCCACAGCGAGACCTACGACCTGGAGTACGGCACCGCGACGCTGGAGATCCCGGCCGACGGCATCGACCTCACCGGACGATCGATCATGATCATCGACGACGTACTGGCCACCGGCGGGACGGTCGCGGCGACGGTGGAGCTGCTGCGGCACGCCGGCGCGACGGTCACCGGCGCCGCGGTGGTGCTCGAATTGGCCGCGCTTGACGGCCGCGACGTGCTCAAACCGCTACCGGTCAGCAGCTTGCACACGGTCTGAGCGATATCCTCGAAGTCTGAGCCCCAGCGAGGGCGATCAGCGCTTGCGCGATGTGGGCCCCCGCCCGAAGGGCAGGGGACGGACCTGGAGGTGATCATGGCTGACGATCCCGGCACGGGACAGGCTGTGCAGACGTCTCCGGGGGGCTCGATTCCCGAAACTCAGCCGCTGGAGATCCCGAAGGCCTCGACGAGTGCGTCGCGGCGGGTGCGGGCCCGGCTCGCCCGGAGGATGACGGCCCAGCGCAGCACTGTGAACCCGGTGCTCGAGCCGCTGGTCGCGGTACACCGCGAGATCTATCCGAAGGCG
>DATFCF010000033.1:0-2777 GCA_035253445.1 Mycobacterium sp. | reverse complement strand
TCCAACCTCGGGGTCTTCGACTTCAACGGCCCGGACCATCAGATGCGCGCGGTATCCCTGCATCCGGGTATCACGCCGGAAGAAGTGCAGGAGAACACGTCGTTCGAGGTGCACGATCTGGACAAGGCGGAACCAACCCGGCTGCCGACCAGCGACGAACAGAAGCTGATCCGCGAGGTGATCGATCCGAAGTCACTGCGGGACAAGGAAATACGGGAATGACAAATGGCTAGGTTGCGCACGCCGCTGACCGAATTGGTCGGCATCGAACATCCGGTGGTACAGACCGGGATGGGCTGGGTGGCAGGTGCGCGGCTGGTCTCGGCGACCGCGAACGCTGGCGGCCTCGGCATCCTGGCGTCGGCGACCATGACGCTGGACGAACTCCAGACCGCTGTCACCAAGGTCAAGGCCGCGACGGACAAGCCGTTCGGCATCAACATCCGCGCGGATGCCGGCGACGCGAATGATCGCGTCGATCTATTGATCCGCGAGGGCGTGAAGGTCGCCTCGTTCGCGCTGGCGCCGAAGCCGGAGCTCATCGCCCGCCTGAAAGAGGCTGGTGTGGTGGTGATTCCGTCGGTCGGCGCGGCCAAGCACGCCAAGAAGGTGGCCGGCTGGGGCGCCGATGCGGTGATCGTCCAGGGCGGCGAGGGCGGCGGACACACCGGGCCGGTAGCGACAACGCTGCTGCTGCCGTCGGTTCTGGATGCGTTGAAGGGGGAAGAGATCCCCGTGGTGGCGGCAGGCGGGTTCTTCGACGGCCGCGGCCTAGCGGCGGCACTGTCGTACGGCGCCGCCGGGGTGGCCATGGGCACCCGATTCCTGTTGACCTCCGACTCCACCGTGCCCGACGAGGTCAAACAGCGGTACCTGGAGGCGGCGCTCGACGGCACCGTGGTGTCCACCCGCGTCGACGGCATGCCGCACCGGGTGCTGCGCACCGGGCTGGTCGAGAAACTGGAAAGCGGCTCGCGTCTGCGCGGGTTCAGCGCGGCGGTGCGCAACGCCCAGAAGTTCAAGAAGATGTCGGGCATGACGTGGCGGTCGATGATCAGCGACGGCCTCGAGATGAGGCACGGCAAAGACCTGACGTGGTCACAGGTGGTGATGGCGGCCAATACACCGATGCTGCTGAAGGCCGGGCTGGTCGAAGGCAACACCGCCGCCGGTGTGCTGGCGTCGGGTCAGGTCGCAGGCATCCTCGACGACCTGCCGTCGTGCGCGGAGCTGGTCGAGTCGATCGTGAATGACGCGGTCAAGCATCTGCGGGCGGCGGCCGCGCTCGTCGAGTAGCTTCGATATGAAGCTGTGAGCTTCATATCCAGATACTGAAGCTATACTCTTCATATGTCGAAGGTGAAGTCCATCGCTTCATCCGCTTCCCGGGCGACCCTGATCGGCGACGTCGTCGGCTCCCGTCGCGTCTCCGACCGAAGCGCGCAACACCGAGCCTTGAACCGCGCGCTGGCCGTAATCGCGTCGAACGCCATCGACCCGCCGGCGTTCACGGTCGGTGACGAGTTTCAGGGCAGCTATCCGACCGTGGGCGGTGCGATCGATGCGGCGCTGTCGCTGTGGCTGGCCGTGGCACCGGACGTCGACGTGCGGTTCGGGATTGGCTGGGGCGAAGTAGTGGTGCTCGACGCCGCCGCGGGAATTCAGGACGGGCCGGGATGGTGGGCGGCGCGGGAGGCCATCGAGTGGACGGCGTCCGCGCAGCAACAGCCGGGCCTTGCGAAGGTGCGCACATCGTTCCGCGGCACCAACCACGACGACGTCGACGCGATCAACGCCGCGCTGTTGTGTCGGGACCATCTGCTTGGATCGCTTGATGATCGATCGATACGGATTCTGAAGGGCCTGTTGAGTAACCACACCAAGAAGGACATCGCGACGACCGAGGGCATCAGCGCCTCGGCGGTATCGCAGCGCGCCGGCCGCGACGGTCTCGACCTGATTGTTCAAGCGTCGCAATACCTACGGAGCATCCAGTGAGCGGGCTTGCGGTGATGCTGATCGCGGTGGGCATCGCCGACGTATGCCGCCGACTCACCCACCGCATCTGGGTCCCCGTCGCGGCCGCGCCTCTCACGGTCGTCTGCTGCGCGGCCCTGGCGGGACTGTGGCATCTCGGCGACATCGCGCTGCTGGTGATCGCCGCCGCGGCCAGTGTCTGGTGGGTGGTGTTGTGCGCACGTGCCGAACGGACCGGCGAGCGGGAGGTGACGCCGCTGGTGGTGTGCGGCGGCGCCGCTGGATTGCTGATCATGTTGTCGGGCTGGGGTTCTGATGTCGCCGGGTTGGTGCAGCGATGGACGACGTGGGTCGGTCTGCCCGGTCTCGACGAGGTGTCGCCGAATCGGGTGCTGATGGTGGTCGGCGTCGTGCTGTTGCAACTCGTGACGGGAAATCAATTGGTGCGGTTGGTGCTTGGCTCCGTCGGCGCGGTCAAACCCGCGGGCCAACCGCAGGCGTCGGACAAGCTGAAAGGTGGCCGGCTGCTCGGCCCGATGGAACGCCTGCTCATCGTCGGCCTGGGGCTGGCCGGTCAACTCGCCGCGGCGACGGCCGTCGTCGCCGCGAAGAGCATCGTCCGATTCCCGGAGATCAACGCACAGAAGGCCCGCGAAAACGGCGGCGTCGGCATCGACGAAGTGACCGAGTACTTCCTGGTCGGCAGCTTCGCGAGCTGGATCCTCGCGCTCGGCGGAGTGGCACTCGCCCAGTAAGGGCCTGGGTTCCCTGCGCGAACGACCGCATTTGTACGCTATTCC
>DATFCF010000032.1:0-2038 GCA_035253445.1 Mycobacterium sp. | reverse complement strand
CTGAGGGTTCTTGGGCGGCACCACAAATGGTGCTCCGCCGATCGGCAGGATCATCGTCGTCAACGCGCTCCAGCTTTCACCCCCGCCAGACAGGCCCTGCTTGCCGGCATAGGCGAGGGTGCCGGTGACGGCGGTGTTGGCCCGCCCCTGCCCTCGCGTGTTGTCGACGTAGGCGCCCAGCGGCGAACTGCATCCGGTCGACTTCCACGAGCCGCCCTTCTGCCCGCGGACGTCGAAGAAGTTGGCGTTGATCGCGATCGTCGGTTGGCCCAATGCCTGCCATGCCTGTAACGGCGTGAAGATCTCGGAGGCCTGCCACAACCCTTCGCCGGTGCGCGCTCTCGGGTCGCGTTCGCAGCGGGCCTGATATCCGGCGTGCGAGTCGACCAGCAGCCGAGGCGCAAGCCGCTGCGACGCGGCCTTGATGATCATCAAGTGGCCGCCGCTGGTCATCTCGTACCAGCCGCCGCCGGCGTTGAGCATTGGCGCGGGGGCGCCGCCGCCGAAGTTGTAGACCAAGTAGGACCCGCGGGTGGTGGCGATGGCGTTCGCCAGCAGGTCCTTACCGCTGGCCGCCTTGGCGTTCGGGACACCAGCCGTCGTCGCCAGCGCAGCGCACAGCATCAGCGCTGCGGCGCAGGCCGCGAAGCGCCCGGAGATTGCGGCTGGGATCGACACCGTTGCCCCTTCAACGAGACAGCTAACAAGACAACATTAGCCACAGCAGAAACGCTGTCAACTTTCGTCACAGCCGCATCACGTTCGGGTATCGGCCTGGGACTGCGTGGATTTCGGCCCGCAAGCGGGTAACCCCGGTGCATCGGGGACAACACACGAGGAGCAGAAATGATCGGAACCATCATCGGCGCGATTGTCGTCGGATTGATCGTGGGGGCGCTGGCCAGGCTCATCATGCCCGGCAAGCAGAGCATCGGTGTCATCATGACGATCCTGCTTGGCGCGCTCGGGTCCTTCATCGGGTCATGGCTGACCTACAAGCTCGGATACACCAACTCCAACGGCGGATTCGAGATCATTCCGTTCCTCGTCGGCATCATCGTCGCGATCGTCCTGATCGCGATCTACGTCGGCGTCACCGGGAAACGTGGCACGGGTACACCGCGCGGCACCGCGGTCCGCTAACGGCCGCGAGGAGCCAATCGGTAGACGGCGTCCGCATAGTCGTCGGTGATGTACACCGCGCCATCGGGGCCCGTCACCGCGGCGACCGGACGGCCCCACCGCGATCCGTCGTCGGCCGCAAACCCGCCGACCAACGTCTGCTGGTTGCCCAAACCGCCGTCGTGCCAGGCGAAGAAGGACACCTCAGGTGCCTGAGGCGGCTCGCGGTTCCAGGACCCGTGCACGCCAATGAGTGCGCCGCTGGCATACGGGGGCGGTAGCACGCCGTCGGTGAAGCTCATGCCGAGGGGCGCCGCGTGCGCGCCAAGGCTTTGTTCGATGGGCGGCAGGCTCGCGCAGTCGAGTCGGCTGCCGTCGGGATTGGTCTGTACGTCCCGGATCAACGGCAGGTTCGCCGGCCCGCCATCCGGATTGCAGTAGGGCCAACCCAATTCGCGCCCGGCCGTCAGCCTGGCGACGGCTTCGGGTGGGTGGTCGTTGACATAGCTCATCGTCACCTCGCCGGTCCGCGGGTCGGCGATGTTGTCGCGGTTGTTGACTGCCGTCCACACCGATCCATCCGGCGCGATCGCAAGGCCGGTGCCGTTGCGCACGCCTGTCGCGAACGGCTGTGCCGGGCCGCCGCCGGGCGGGATCCGCATGATGGTCGCGCGCGGTGGGGTCGCGTCGCGGTCGTCGGCGGAGATGTTCCCCGTCGAACCGATGGAGAAGTACACGGCGCCGTCGGGGCCGACGGCAACGCTCTTCAACGCGTGCGAATAGGCGCCGCGCAGATCGGGGCTCTTGGCGTCGGGAAGGCCGGGTGCGAGGGTGCGTCGGTTGATGGCGTTGCCGTCGGCGTAGTCGTAGGCGTCGACCTGGTCACTCTCAGCGACATAGAGCGTGTTGCCGGCGA